>CAYNDE010000062.1:0-8162 GCA_964395535.1 uncultured Pirellulales bacterium | reverse complement strand
AATATGCGTCGGCTTATCACGGTCGCAGGTAAGCCAGCCATCTTTATATTCAAGCTCGACAACCTGTATCGAACTGCGGCGCTGTTCGTAGCCGTCCCTATTTGCATTTTCACCCCTTCTTCCGGGATGTGTGAAATAGAACAAAAATGCCCGTTCACCGCTAACCACGATATCGGGGTGATGGCCTTTGACCTGGTCTTCGGCTCCGGTGCCGGGATTTCTAAGTAGATTATCCTTCTGTCTGGTCCATACAAGCGCATCATCAGAGCGATACACACCTAAGCCGTCCCAGGTATCAATTATCATCCAGTAAGAATCCTCCCATTCGAAGACCTTCGGCCCTTCACCGCGCCATTGCCCGGTCGCCTTGCCGCGGTCGTTCCAATTAAATAAATCATTACTGTCGGCATAATACATCGACTTGCCGTCTCTTTCATTATTATACCACATTCGCCATTTGCCGTTCGGCAGCTTCATAACGCAGGCGTCAATAACTCTATCCGAAGAAAGCTTCAGGGTGGATTGGTACTCCCAGTCGATAAGGTTTTTGCTTGTCAGGTGAATAATGTCACGAGGATGAGACCAGTTACTAAAGATGCCGGGCACATAGGTAAGGTACATATGATAGGTTCTTTCATTTTCTATTACCTCCGGTGCCCAGTAAGTGTCATCACCCTTTTTGTACCCGATATTTGCATCACAGCGATATGTCCAGCTCGCTCCGCCGTCGGAAGATTGTGCAATTCCAATCGGCGTTCCGTGCACCCAGCTAACACCATTCGAGTCAGTGACATTAGCGCGTCGGTTAGTATAAAACATAAACCACTTTTTTTCCTTAAGATTCCAGCACAGTACCGGGTCTGCCGCCCCATCATATACAGGGTCGCGATACAACGGCTTAGGGGCAACTTTTCCCATTTTTGATGTCACTGAGTTTTTTTCGGTTTTCTCTGGTTGAATAACCGCCAGTTCTGCCAATGAAGCAGACGTATCGTCACCATAACCTGATAATACTTTTATTTTAAGATAACGAGCGGAAATGGTTTTTCCAAAATCGACCTGCTGCGGATGGAAAGTCGACGGCAACTGCCCTTCCAAGACATTCATCCATTCTTTTTCATCATCACTGACTTCAATCACATACTCTCGAATATCACCTTCGTGCTCGCGATTATCCTGTCTGTTCATAAATACAAGGCCTGTCATTTGCACAGGCTCAGGGAAACTGATTAATAACTGATGCGGATGTTTCTTACCGCGATTCCGCCGGGCAGTCAGCCAATAGGTATTCGGATTTCCATCGATCGCATTGGAAGCAGTATTTCGGCCGTCTTCTTCGTCTGCAGTTGCAACTGCCCCGAGCTTTTGCATAATCTGATTGTCAAACATCAAACTCTGCAACTGCTCAATAGTGACATCGACAGACGGATTAAATTTATCACTATTCATATAATTGAGAAGACTGTAACGAAGCTGCCTTGCTGCCGGCCTCTGAGAAAGCTCGGATTCCAGGTCGGCTGCACATACCAGGAGCTTGCCTTTTCCAACACGGCATTGAAAAATCGCTGCAAGTTTGTAATTTCTATTCCAGTCATCAATCATCTGGACAATCGGCTGAAGTGCCTGGGGAAGAGAGTCCATATTAATAGCACGACAATCAGGCAGAAAGACGTCGCCCCACTGCCAGTCGTAATAATAATCCGTCGGGAATTCTGCCAAAGCTGGATGGTTCGGGTCGCACAAAAGGCCAAGAAAACGCTCCCATTTCGGCCCCATTAAACGGTTCCAGAAAATCGGTAAACGGCCGATAGGCGGACTCTGCCACCGCAACTGATTATACCGGGGCATAAAAAGAACTTTTTTATCTTTCTGCAATGCTTCAACCACCTCGTCCATCGAACGTGTCAGAACAATATCTGAATCTGTTTTTGTATCGAGGCCAGCAGGATAGAGCCAGAATTCCCAGTCATTTTCAATTTGAGTATCTTTTAGTCCTACTACGAGTTTATACTTTTTAGGCGCCTCGAATGAATTGAGCTTTACCGAAACCGTTCCCAATCGAGTTCCGTTTTCAACAGGTATTGTTCTTTTTTCAAACCGGCCTTCGGCCAGAATGTTTCCGCCGTCATCAATAATTTTCCAAACCGGCAAAGCATCCTTCAGTGGTTCTTTGCCGAAATGAGCTATTTCCACATCCACATTCATAGTCTCGTCGCTGGTATAGACTACCCGATGCATCCTCGCCAGTGGGACAGTGACATTGCAAAAACGGCGAAATTCCCTGGGCGTTATATATCCTTTAGATTCCCAGAAGACACTTAAGGGCCCTACCAGCGCCGTACCCTGGCCGGGATAATCGTGAAGGTCCAGCAACTGAAATCCACCCATGCCAGCAGTCCGCAATAACGCTTCAATCTCCTGTTTATAACATTCAACCTGCAGCTTTCCGCTGGCTATCAAGAAATCGTGTGCCTTATCCAGCATACCGTGTTCGGCCAGTGACTGTCGGAAAATCTCATAGTTTTTCGGCTTGAGCTTTCCTGTATATTTTGACATTTCACTGAAGTCAGGAAAAGCACACCATTGGCCTGTCTCGTGTGAAATCACCGGATAGTTTGTCCCTTCAAGCGAGCCTGCAAAATCTTTGCCGTGCCATCCTTTGTCGCCTCGAAACATATATGAGCCGATACGTATAGCAATCAGAAAATCTATATGCGGCACCGGCCCAGGTTTTTCCGCGAAAAAACGTCCGGTCTGGCTTGCATACAGCCGACGGTTATCCCGCTGTTTCCAATCTTCACACCAATTAAGCAGCGGTTCCCTCCAGGGGCCGGCCGGCTCGTTGCCGGTCGATAACATAACAAACGACGGGTGATTGCCATAAGCCTTGATAATTTTTTCTGTCTCTCGATTCAGCCATTCCACAAGCCTGTTATCTCGCGCTGAGTACTGTCCCCAGTTCGAGCATTCCGGCTGCAGATATATCCCAAGCTCATCGGCAGCGAAGAACGCGGCCTGCGGCGGGCACCAGGAATGAAAACGTACATGGTTCAGGCCGTAATCTTTGCATACCTGAAAAACTTTTTTCCATGATTCGACATCAGTCGGAGGATAACCCGTCAGGGGAAACTCACAGCCCTCATGAGTTCCACGAAAAAAGAGGCGCCTGCCGTTTATAAAAAAACGTGCATCCTCTGCCTTGATGTCACGAAGTCCTACAACCAGCTCTTTTGCGTCATCAGCGTTCTTACCTTTAAGCCTCAGAGACAATCGATGCAGGGCCGGATTAAACTCATCCCAAAGTTCAGCGTCTTTGCCGAGATTTACTTCAAGTTCAGTAGCCAGACCTTCAGGTGTCCACTCAACAGGTACCTCCATTTGCCCAATAGAAAGCGTGCCTTGTCCCGATTGGCCGGATACATTGCCCAGTTCTACCTTAAGCTTTACGGATTTACTCTCAATATCCGTAAAAACGCGAACATCATCAATCCAAACCGGTCTTGTTGCCTTCAGATTTAATTCTCCGATAAGGCCGTTCCAGTTGGTTTGCGTGGAATCTGTAATGCTATGGGCATCTTCACGGATGTCCTGAAGCAAGGTATTTTCAACACGAATTGTAAGGGTATATTTTCCGGTCTTTAAGATTCCCAGTTCGTAGTTATGCGGTGCGGAAAGGCTGTCATTGAAACCGATTTCTTTATCGTTCAGCCAAACGGTAGTTGACCAGTGCGCACGCTCAAGGTTTAAGACGACACGGCGCCGGCGCCACTGCTGTGGAATTGTAATGTCCCTCTGGTACCAGGCAACTCCAACATAATGCCGCTCCGGCTGAAGCCAGAACGGAATTTTGATATTACCCGGCTGAGCATACTTTTTATAATCCGCCCGCAGGTACCAAAACCTGTCATGCAGCCGGCTCATCCAGCGGGTTTCAGTCGAAATCTCGTCACCAAAACCCTGCTCCTGAAGTGTACCGGGAAGCTGAATTTTTTTCGGCAAGGTACGTTTGTACCACTGCTCTTTTATACCTGTATCGTCCCTATCGATTGCAAATCGCCATGTTCCTTTAATATCCATTACCCAAGATTGCTGTGAACAGAATGCTAAAGGAATATATACGTTTAGTACCAGAAAAAAACACAAAGATATTTTTTTCTTATTTTTCAAAATCATCTATTTCCTTCGCCTGTTAAACTCAGGAAAAACCTTCTTTTTAATCTTCGATTTCAATAACGTTTACACTTTTAGCCGGTAGAATAACGGATATCTTTTGACCCTCTATTTTTAGACCATACAGTCCCTTCGGTTCAACGGCAAAGGGATTATCAAAAGTATTATGAGCATTCATTTTTTCTGCAGTCAAAGTACGGCCTGTTACGGTTTTGGGAGTATAATCTTTCAGTTCGCAGACAATCTCTGCCGGCTTTTCGTGATCCAGATTACAGATGGTAATGTTAATTTTACCTGATTCTGTTTTCGAAGCGGAAACATCGAGGCTCGGCAGTTTTTGACCTTTGTTTTCATACGCCCGGCAAGTTAAATCCACCGGTATCATTCTTGCGCCCTGATGTACCTTATACATCTCAAAAACATGATATGTGGGGGTTAGAATCATCTGTTCTTTTTTGGTTAAAATCATTGCCTGCAAAACATTAATCGTCTGCGCAATGTTTGCCATTTTTACTCTGCTGCAGTTATTATTAAAGGCATTAAGATATATTCCAGCCGCCACAGCATCGCGAAGTGTGTTCTGCTGGTAAAGCACGCCACCATCTTTTTCAAGCTCCGGATTCCACCATGTCCCCCACTCATCAACATAAAGACCAACCCTGTTCCTTCCGTCAATTCTGTCCATTATTTTTATGTGCGTATCGAGCAGCCTGTTGACATCAAGTGCTCTTCTCATCAATTCAAACCACTCATTTTCATTAAAATCAACAGCAGAACCCTTGTCGCGCCAATCACCGGTAAATGTGTAGTAATGCAGGCTGACAGCATTCATTCTTCCGGCTGATTTTTGCAAAACAACTTCCATCCAATTTGTATTCCAGTCACCCGGCCCACAGGCAACTTTCATAATTCGGCTGCCCGGATAGTCTTTAACGTAGGTACTGAAGCGATTGTAAAGGTCGGCATAATACTCCGGCGTCATATTCCCGCCGCAACCCCAGTTTTCGTTACCAACGCCGAAATATTTAATCCTCCAGGGCTTGTATCTTCCGTTCTTTCTGCGAAGCTCAGCCATTTCGCTGTCCCCGTCAAAAGTCATATACTCCACCCAGTCCATCATCTCTTCGGGCGTGCCGCTGCCGACATTGCCTGCAATATACGCCGCGCAGCCGAGCAATTCGCATAAATCGAGAAATTCGTGCGTGCCGAAGGAATTATCCTCGACAACCATACCCCAATGGGTATTGACAATTCTCGGCCTTTTTTCTCTTGGGCCGATACCATCCTTCCAGTGATACTCATCGGCGAAGCAGCCGCCAGGCCAGCGAAGCACAGGTATGTCAATCTGCTTGAGAGCTTCCACTATGTCTTTACGCATTCCTCGAATATTGGGTATGTCCGAATCCTCTCCCACCCAGATGCCGTCATAGATACATCTTCCAAGATGTTCTGCAAAGTGACCGTAGATTTCAGGATTTATTGTAATCCTGGCCTGGTCAACGTTGAGCGTGATTTGCTGAACATCAAGCGGTGTCTCGGAAATAGCAGTTTCAGCACCGCTTATGGACAGCAGAACAGCACAGATTAAGACAAGAACCAGAAAACCAACATTTGAACTTTTCATTTTCTGCCCTTTCGAATAAAAATAAGTTTTTAATTTCCTGATTTATTTACCCTGTTCTTTAAGGTACGGTAACATTACCGCGACATATTCAGGCAGTCTACATTCATTGAAGCAGGCAATATAGTGGTCTTTGATTTTGACAGCAATTCGGGAACATCCATACCGGTATTCGTAATTTTAGTTTTGTAAGAACTAAACAGCAATTTTATGGAAATTTTGTTATCTGTCAAGATAAACAGAAAATCTGATGGAGCAAAATATAGCTTAAAAAATACTAACAATAAAGGAGCATTCAAAGTACAATATTATTCCGTTTTTTTTTGTCATTAATAAAAGGAGAACCTGTTATGAAAAACAGCAAAATTTACATTTGGATTTTGTCCGGCATAATTTTGGCACTTACAATCCAGGCTTGCGCAAAGCCGCGTATTATCATTGATGCTTCCAAAACCAAGACGCTTATAAGCCCTACTATGTGGGGAATTTTTTTCGAGGACATTAACTTCGGCGGGGACGGAGGCCTGTATGCCGAGCTGGTGAAAAACCGCTCATTCGAATTTACCGACGGTATGATGGGCTGGAGTAAAACAACGAAAAGAGGCGCCAGAGGCGTTATATCAATTAGAGACACAAATTCCTTCGAGCCGGCCAATCCGCACTATCTTCGTATCGAGGTAAGAGGCGCGGGCGAAGGATTCGGAGTAACCAATGAGGGCTTTCGCGGTATTGGTATTCAAAAAGGAAAAAAGTACTGGTTTTCAGTTTACGCACGTAGCCCAATTGAACCAATGTCATTCAAGGTTGAAGTAATTGCTTCAGACGGCCGCAAATTAGCCGAAGCTCGATTTAGTGACGTATCCGGTGACTGGACGAAGTACACCTGCAGTATGGAGGCTATGGACACGGATGCAAAAGCAAAATTAAACCTGCTGGCGACACGCAAAGGCCTTTTAGATGTGGATATGGTGTCGCTGTTTCCAGAAGATTCTGCACTGTCGTTCAAAGGTTATCCTGTGCCGGGGCTGCGAAAGGATTTGGTACAGATGCTGGCGGATTTAAGGCCCGGATTTTTCCGTTTCCCCGGAGGATGTATCGTAGAGGGTCGTGACTTAGATAATCGCTATCAGTGGAAAAATACCATCGGTGATATCAACCGGCGCAAAACGATTATATGCCGCTGGAACAATGAATTCGACCACCGTTATACACCGGACTATTTCCAGTCTTTCGGATTGGGCTTCTATGAATATTTTCTGCTTGCCGAGCAAATCGGGGCTGAGCCAATGCCGATTATCAACTGCGGAATGGCCTGCCAGTTCAATACCGCCCAATTGGCGCCTATGGATGAACTTGGGTCTTACGTGCAGGATGCGCTGGACCTGATTGAATTCGCCAATGGTCCGGCTACTTCCGAATGGGGCAGTAAGCGCGCAGAGATGGGCCATCCTGAGCCTTTCAATATGAAAATGCTCGGTATCGGAAACGAGCAATGGGGGCCGCAATACATAGAAAGGTATAAAGTGTTCGTCAAGGCCATTAAGGAAAAATATCCCGATATTAAATTGATAGCCGCCACAGGTTCCGACCCGGAGATTTTCCCCAACGGGCCTGCGGAGGTTAAGTACCTGCAGACCGAATTGCGCAAACTCAATGCTGAAATCATTGATGAACATTTTTATCGCGGCCCGGACTGGTTTCTGAAAAGTGCGGACCACTACGATAATTACGAACGCAACGGGCCAAAGATATTTGTCGGTGAGTACGGTGCCCAGAGCGTCGGTGTGGCAAGTCCTGATAATCGCAATAACCTGCACTGCGCACTAGCAGAGGCGGCGTTTATGATAGGTCTGGAACGCAACGCTGATTTGGTCAGGATGAGCTGCTATGCCCCGCTTTTCGGAAATGCTAACGCCTGGCAGTGGACGCCGGATTTAATCTGGTTTGACAATCTCCGTGTGTATGGCACACCGAATTACTATGTACAACGAATGTTCAGCCTGAACCGAGGAGATAAAGTACTCTCAGTACAACTAAACGATTTGCCTGAGATGGAGGGCCAAAAAAAGTCACTATATGTCAGCTCCTCTCTGGACGAAAAAGAAGGTTATGTGATTGTTAAAGCGGTAAATATCACTGCCGAGACAATTAATGCAACTGTCGAACTACAGGGCACCGGTGAGCTCAGCCCCAACGCCAAGGCGATAGTTTTAAGTTCGGACAAGCTGACTGACGAGAATTCGCTGGACAATCCCAAAAAGGTGTATCCTATTGAATCGAACCTGCCGATATCCGGCTCGACCTTTAACTATGGTTTTAAGCCATATTCTTTAACGGTTCTTCGTGTGCCGTTGAAATAATAATCTAAAAA
>CAYNDE010000061.1:0-9562 GCA_964395535.1 uncultured Pirellulales bacterium | reverse complement strand
TTCAGGTACAGGCATCCGGACGGCAGTGAAAGTGTGGAGCCGGTAGTTTTACCGGCACCTTCAGGATAACTTTTAACACTCTTCGAGCACTCTATGAGGCAAAGTTGCGCAAAAAAGGATGCGCATAATAGAAAAGGATGTCCGCAAAGGAACTTTGCATTAGTGACTTTAATCATTGCCGGTTTAATTTTGTCTGCATCAGGATGTGACAGTTTGAGCGGCAATGAGGACGGCAACGAAAGCTGTTTGTACGGTGTATTGACGTCTAAAGTTCGAGGTCTCGACCCGGCTGGCATCTGGGATACGAGCTCGACTCTGGTAGGCAGCCAGATATTTGAGAGCCTTTATCAATTCCATTATCTTAAGCGTCCTTATGAGATAATCTGTCAGCTTGCCGAATCTGAGCCGCAAGTAAGCGAGGACGGACTTGTTTATACAATAAAGATAAAGAGGGGTGTATTTTTTGCAGACGATGACTGTTTTGAAAACGGTCTCGGCAGGGAGCTGGTGGCAGATGACTTTGTGTATGCCTGGAAGAGGATAGCAGATATTAAAAATTTGAGCAGAAACTGGTGGATTTTCGATAACAGGATAGAAGGCCTTGACGAGTTTCGTGAGTATACAAAAAGTTGTAAAAGCAAGGCTGAGGTGGATTACAGCAGAAAAGTAAAGGGGCTGAAGGCGGTTGACGACTATACGCTTGAGGTCAGGCTGAAAAGGCCGTGGCCGCAGATGAAATATTTTCTTACGAAAACAGCGACCGCACCGGTTGCGAAGGAGGCGGTGGATTACTACGGTGACGCTATAATAAACCATCCTGTGGGAACGGGGCCTTACATATTAAAAAACTGGCAGCGCGGCAGCTTTATTGAGCTTGTACGCAATGAAAATTTCCGGCAGGACTATTATCCTAATGAAGGTGAGCCGTCGGACAGACAGGATGGTTATCTTGAAGATGCGGGCAAGAGACTTCCGCTTTGCGACAGGGTAATGTTAGTAGTGACAGAACAGCAGCAGCCTCGATGGTTTTTGTTTATGCAGGGCCGAATTGACGTTACAGTGATAGGCAGAGAAAGCTTTGCAGAAGCAGTTGGGCCGGGATTAAAATTGACAGATAAGCTCAAAGACAGAGAGATTCATCTTAAGGTATTTCGCGACCCCAGCACATTCTGGCTTGGATTTAATATGGCGGATGAGATTCTGGCATCCAATAAGCCGCTTCGGCAGGCGATAAGTTATGCGATAGACAGGCAAAAGTATATAGATGTTTTTTATAACGGCAGGAGCGAGATTGCTTACGGCTTTATACCGCCTTTGATGGAATCTTATAATAGTGATATAGAGAAGCTGGTCGGTTCGAACTTTGATGTTGAAAGGGCGGCTGAGCTGGTAAGGCAAGCTGAGAGAATTTATGGCGGCAAGATACCTGAGCTGCGCATTTCAATGCCGGGAACAGGGTCATTTTACACTCAGCAGGGTGATTTTTTCAGACATTGCTTGAACCGGATTGGACTCGATGTTTCGATTGAATATATGGACTGGCCTACGTTTCAGGAAAAAATAGGAAATAAGAATGTGCAGATTTTTCTAATGGGCTGGATAGCCCAGTATCCGGATGCGGAAAATTTTTTGCAGGTTTTTTACAGTAAGAATGCATCCGGCGGCGTAAACAGTTTTAATTATCAAAATGCAGAATTTGACAGAATATATGAGAAGGCATCATTGATGGGAGAAGGCGAGCAGCGTAGTGAGCTTTACCGCCAGGCTGAAAGGATAGTAGTTGAGGATTGTTGTGCGGTCTTCCTGCGTCATGGAGTGGCGTGTGTGCTTCATCATAGCTGGCTAAAAAATTACAAGCCAAACTCGTTCGGGTACGGTCTCAGCAAGTACAGAAGAGTTGATATTGCGGAACGGAGGGCTTATCAAGAGGTATATAAATAATTAAATTTTTAATGTTGGTTATCCTTAGAGGCAAAGATATAAAAAAGCTCGATTGATACGGTTATACCTGGTATAATATAAGCCTTAGGAAATTGTGAAGTGTGGATTATATTAATATGAATGAGAAAATGGGCGTAGAAATAGTTGGCAATACAGAGTCGGCAGTCGTAAGCTTTGAGGGGACTTCATTAATTGATGCCGACGGTATAACATCTGCCTGGGAGCGTATTAAGGAATTCATAAGGAAAAATCAGCCCAAGCGAATTGTAGTGGATTTTTCGCAGGTGAAGTTTTTTTCCTCGCAGGTTCTGGGGATACTTCTTGATGTGAGGTCGAGGGTTGCAGACTATGGCGGGGATGTTGTTATCAGTTCAATAGAGCCGCAGTTGCACAGGGTTTTTAAGATAACCAATCTTGACAGGATTTTTAGTTTTTTTCCTGATAAGGAAAGTGCAATGAAGCAAGTGAGTGATGATTGAGATTTGATTTTTAGAGGGCAAAAATATGTATATAACGACACAATTTTCAGTTTTTATGGTTAATAAGCCCGGTGTTCTTGCTCACGCACTGGGCGAGTTCGCAAAAGCGAAACTTAATTTGGTAGCGATGACGATGGTTGATGCTGCGGAAAACGGCGTTATGCGGGCGGTCTTTGAATCGCCCTCGGAGGCCAGGGAGATTTTATCGAGGCTGAATATGCCGTTTAACGAGACAGATGTTTTATGCGTGACATTGACAAACAGGTCTGGAGCTCTGGCTTGCGTAGCCGAGAAGCTTGCCAGGAGTCATATAAATATATCTTATGCGTATTGCACTGCCGGGGCAAAGGGGGGCAAGACAACAGGTGTTTTTAAGCTCGCAGATGTCAAAAAAGCGATGAAAATACTTGAGCAGAGCGACCCAAAAAAGGACAAATCAGAATTGAAAATCAGACCACCCAAATCGTCACGAAGAAGATAATCATCCGATTAATTGAACGATAAATTTTTTGGCTCCTGAAGTAACCGTCCCATAATAAGAATACTCAGGAAAATATTTATTTCTGTTAGGTTTTTGGGGTTAAATTTTGGCCTTTATTGGCGTTGACGGCCGATTTTTCTTGAATTTTCAGGCTCGATTTGGTATAATTCAAACGAGGAAATCAAGGGGTGTGTTTATGATAATAGGGGTAACAGAAGGGTGATGGAAAACCTTAAGCTCCGTGGATGATTTGTGTTTTGCTCCTGTAATCCCTTTTTATTAGCGGCACAATGTGCCCTTGTGCCGGATTTATGGATTTTTTTGTCTCGCAGGTTTGGAGAAGGGTATCATTATGCATAGCACGACCAGTATGCGGCTTCGATGGATTATTTTGGTATTTATGCTGCTTGTAACCTCGGTGTCATTATGTGCAGAAGAAGCGGCGGATTTGTCAATACCGAAGTCGCAGATTGCTTTGAAAAAGCGGGTAAGTTACAGCTGCACAGGCAAACCAATAGAAGAAGTTCTAATGGACCTGGCAGACCTTGCTGAGATTGATATTGTAAAAAGCCCGCAGGTAACAGGCAATGTTACAGTGAAGATTACAAATGTCCCTCTCGAAGAAGCCCTGGCAAACATTCTTGAGGCGCATAATTATTCATATGTTGCGACGGAAAATATGGTAAGAGTGATACCTGTACCGGAGACGGCTGCTTTAGAGAGGCCGTTTATTACAAGAGTTTATCAGATTCGGTATTCGGATGTCAATGGGGTCGCCGCGGCTCTGCAGGGATTTGTTTCCCCCGGCGGCAGTGTCGCTATGAGCAGAGAGACAAACCATATAATAGTTACCGACATACCAGAAAAAATCAGCGGGATAGATAAGTTTATCGAGAGGATAAACGCAATGATGAGCCAGGTGCTGGTTGAAGTGCGGATTTACGACGTAATGAGCAGAGAGGGCTTCGAGCTTGAGCCAAACTGGTATCTTGGAAGAAATACACCGTTGGAAACAATTACAAGGACCGATGTAGATTCAGAAGCACCAACTTCACTTACGAGAACAGATGAGACTTTTTACGATATTGAAGGGGATGCCCCTTTTTCAGGCGATGATGCCATTGTCACAGTACAAGATGATGAAAGCGTGGAGTATTTACCGGAGAGTTATCGAGAGTATTCTCAAAGCGGCACGGTAACCGAGACAAGGACTGAGGATATCCTTAATCCCGACGGTTACAGCAATGTCGTAACTACTTCAGAGATGCGGAAAAGAAAGCCTTTTGTATCAGGTTCGTTCGACCGCGAGACAGGCGGGACGCTGAACTTTGGTCTTCTTAATGATGCAGTTGACCTGGAGTTAGCGCTGACGATACTTCACAGCCAGGTCGAGGCAAAGCTTCTGGCAAATCCGAGGATTCTGGTACTCGATAATGAAACTGCAAATTTTGAGATAGTTCGCGAGTTCCCTTACAGGGAGCTAAGACAGGTGGCCAGAGAAGACCCGATAACTTATACGGCATTCAAGAAAATCGGTGTAAACCTTCAGGTAACGCCACATATAGCGCCGGATGGAATGATAAAGCTGCGTGTGGCACCTGAGTTCGGAGTATTGGTTGGGGAGAATTTGCAGGGTGCACCGATAGTTGATACACGCAAAGCAGATACGATGGCACTTGTTAAAGACGGTCAGACAATAGTTCTGGGCGGACTAAGGACAAGGGAGACGACTAAAGATATATCCAAGGTTCCGGTTTTCGGGGACATTCCCATCGTAGGTGGTTTGTTCAAGGCTGAGACAGAATCGATAAAGACCAGTGAGCTGGTAATATTTATAACAACGAAGATAGTTAATGAGCCGGAAATGACGGGGCAGGAAAGCAGGCGGTTTGAGGAAACGCACTTTGTTATGCCCGATATGAAAAAACTTCGATTGGAAGCAAGACAAGAAGAAAAGAAACCTGTGCCGTTCGAAGAGGATTTAGAGAAAGTGGAAACAGACGATATTTCAAGTATTCTCAAGCAGCTGCTTGAGGAAATTGAGAGGTGATGAGGAGCTAAAGATTTTTTTTATAGATGGGCCGTTCAGCTCCTGCCGAACGGCCCTTTTTTTATTTATGAGGTTCCACCCGAGACAAAAATCCCCTGAGGCGAATTTTCACTTTGCATAGACGGCGATTTCGTCAATGTAAATGTCATCGCTGTTATCGCTGGCATCGCACCTGAATTTAAGCCTCATATCATTAGGGAAATTGTACTCTCCGGCGCCGCTGCCTTCATTTATGTATAAAGTCACAGGATAAAAATCACCATTCTCAAAGTCTGTGCCGGATACGAAGCTTGCGACCGTTTGCCAGGCTGAACCGTCGTAAAATTCAACCAGAAAATCTTCGCCAGATTCCATACCGTTGGCGTAAAACCAGAAGTCTATTTTAATCTGAGTATAGCCCGGCGAATCGACATTGATACCGTTGGTATGCCAGAGGGCTGAAGCGTCACCGCTGTTATCCTGGATATCAGCGGCGTGATTGCCTTGATGTGCATAGACTCCGGAATACAATGTGCAGCCAGCACCTCCGTCAGTAAAGTTTCCCCAGCCGGTCTCGAAATTGTCGTAGCTGACCAGTGTCCATTCGAAGCCTGGTATAATGCCTGGAGTAGGAGTGTTGGCATCCCAGTTATTTGGGTCGTTACCATATAGATTCAAATACATTCTTTCAAGAGATTTACCCGTTCCATCAGGTTCGGGCGGCCAGGGGTCGGTGACACCGTCGAAATCCTCCGGATGAGAACCGTTGCTGTAATTTACGCGGTCAATCCTGATATATTGAAGTACGGCGCATTCATCGAGCCCGCCGGGCATTGAGATTTCTATCTTTTCACCATCATTATTCAGTTTTCCGCTTTCCCATTCGAAGAGCTGTATAGCAGATGGTGTATCGGGGAATTCATCATTAAAAGCGTTTGTATTCTTGACGATAAGAATACAGCCTCCGGGTGGCATTGATGTATAAGACGGAAAGGTAAATTCGACGCCGTCGGTTATTTTCCAGGAATTACCTGAATCATCGTATAGATTGACTACATTAGTTGTGATATTTGTCAGCTCGATGTATTCAGCGTCCCAGTTGCCCCAGAACATTTCGGGATGATACATAATCTCGCTGATGACGACAGGTCCTACCTTCGGATATGCATTGGGCAGCAGGGGGGTGTTTTCACTCATAGCAACGAAATTAAAGTTGTCTGTACTTTCTTTGTAATATCTTCCGAAAGCGACACCGTTTTCGGATGCGCCGAAATCTTCTTTTTGCCGGTAGCCTGTTAAGTTATCATTTGCGTCTTTTTTAGAGGTAAGACAAAGTGTCTCACCGTTTTCGCTCAGAGCAAAATATGAGCCGAAATGCTGATCCTGAGTGAAGACAACATAGTCGTTTGCCAAAATTGTGGTAGAGGGCAGCTCATATTTTGTCAGATTGGCATCATCGTCGCTTAAGAACCAGCCGGTAATATCAATGGCTGAACCGGTGGTATTATACAGCTCAATCCAGTCGTTGGGGAAGAGGTCTGTGTGGGCCAGGACTTCGTTGATTACGATATCTTCGGGATTGGGGATAATACCGGAATCGTCCCAGCCGGGTGAACCTCCGATGTGGGCGCTCGGCCGCCAGCTGTCCTTCTGTGACCAGCTGTTCGAGTCGGGATTGTCAGGATTAACTATGGTCAGCGAATAACCGTCACCATCGGTATTCGAACGCCAGCCGTCCTGGTATTTGAAATCGAGGATTGTTGTGCTGACTGCGTCTTCGAGTCTGATTCTTTCACCTTCGTTCGCGAGAGAGCCTGTGTATTGGCCGGCAATGTTATAGCCGGTACCGTATTCGGCAACAAAGGCGTTTATGTCTTTGACGACGATGATATGCTCGTCCGGAGCGAGGCTGACATCGCCAAAGGTGAAATCAAGGCCGTTTGTGAATCTTACGAGGTTGATATTTATGGCCTCTGCCCCGATGTTCTTCAGCTCTATGAATTCTTCGTTCGGGTCGTTGGGATCGTTCGTATCGAGGGGGTGGTACATAATCTCGGTGATACGGAGGTTATCAGCGACCGGGCCGACAGCAAAAACGGCTTGCGAAAGAGCACTCCACTGGTCATTATCAAGTACGCGGGATTTTATACGTTTTGATTCGGGTAGTGTAATTGAAGCGGTATATTCTACAGCATCGGGTGAGACAGAGGCAGGAATAAAAGAATAAACGGCGGCTATTAATTCTGCGGAAATGAGGAGGTCAGAGCTTGTTGTGCTTGTATTCAGAGCGTGTATAGCGAGGATATTTGTACCCGCATGCAAATTTGAAATATGCTCGTCGATTGGTAATGTTACAAACGTCGGATCATCGTCCCTGTTTACACAACTGGAATTCCATTCGAATGGGTCAGGTTTGTTTATGGAAGCGATTTCAACACCATTGAGAAAAGCTACAAAGCCGTCATCGCATCTGACATAAAGAGTAAGAGTGTCAAATTCAGCCAGATCTTCAGCGTCAACTGTAAAGGGGATTCGTATATAGCAGGAGGTCATATTGTTGTACATTTCTGATTCTACATCGTAGCTGATATAATTTTCGTAGCCGCTGCTTACCTCGTAACCGACGGCGCCTGTTTTATCAGGTATGTATGTTCCATGCGTCCAGGACGAATCATCATAAGGCTCATAACCGCCTCTCCAGGTAGTGCCGATATTGCTGTCGGGAACAAAAATATTTTTCGGGGCATCTTCTGCAATGAGGACTGTTTGTTCAACTATACCATTGTAGGAAGGTGCTCTCGGGTCGGAACCGTCGAGAGTGTAGTAAATTGTGCCTGAAGAGCCTGATTCAATTGTAAGATTATTATCTGCTGCGATATGGCCGCCATGTTGCGGTGAACCGTTTATGTTAAAATCAGGGCCCTGGAAAGTAAACATATCTTCATCAACGAACGCATCGAACATAATGGGCTGTCGCTGCGGAATCCATGTATCCAAAACATAGGTGTCCATATACGGAATTACGCCCAGCATATCATCGCGGAGCTGCTCGAAACGCAATGTAAGGTTTTCTGCTGTTAATGCACCATCGTTGTAAAAGTGTTTTTGAATTCGGTCAGCAAACAGCATCCTGAATTCGAGGTTAGGCTTTAATGCCTGATAAAGCCAGCCGATGGGGACCTGTTCCCCATTGATTCCGAGTCCTCCGTTTGGCTGCCAAATTGCGTACATATTAAAGCCGATTTCGTTTATTCTGCCCCATTCCATCGAGCCTTCGGCGTCCCAGATGTAAAATCTGAATTTACCCTGCTCGGAACATTCTTTTGCGGCAATCCAGTTATTATTAGGCCAGTCCCAATTACCGACGTACAGCTCCAAGATGAGGTAATCTATGAATGCGGTGATATCGAGCTCGTCGGCAAGCTGTTGATAATTCGCGGACAGGGATATGTCATTATTACGAGCGAAATACAATAGTGCATTCCATGCCACTGCGTCACCGTCCTGGACTTCGTCCATTGTTATTACATCCCATTCTTCATCGCTTTGATACCATTGTTGGCAGAAATCTTCATCGATACGTTCGCAGGGATTATAGAAGCATTTATATTCGCCGTTGATAAGCAGGTTGCCCATAAAGCCGATGCTGGCGACATTTCCCATATCCATCTGCAGGCGTCTAATCATTTCATCCTTAATGAAAGGATTGCAGGAGTCGTTGTGTCCGGCTCGAAGAACCAATCGTTTGAAACTGTCAACGGAAGTTAGGGACAGGAGGTCATAATTGAGCATATCAGGGCCGTATATGTCACGGAAATACACTCTAAGACTCATTTTATTTGTGTTCCAACAGCCTGTCCAGTCCTCACCCCGAGTATATCGCGGCCTCATATAATTGCTTCCGTGAACACGGATTCCACAATTATGCCCAAAGCCTGAATTGTCCTGCGAATTGATGAGCTCAAGCGATATCGGCCGTTCGTATGCCATACCACGCTGCATGGGATTATTATAACTGTCCGGCCCATCGGATTGCCACACTCCCCCGGAATAGTAACCACCTACAATTGCCATCACGCCGTTTGGTTCGTAGAGAGATTGTTTTGCATCGCCAACTATCGAGAATACCGGCAGAGACTTAACCGCATTATCGGCATTTAGTATATAAGTCTGCGTATCGGGGTTGCTTGACAACCAGCCCGGTTTGTGAGCTGCAACCTGCAGGCAGGTAGTTTGTGTAATCTGTATTGGGAAGTTGGAATTATAAATGGTCCCGTTAGGCGTAACAGGGTATTTGCCGTCACGTGTGTATCGGATTTGTACGTCCTGAGTATCACAGGCAATTCTCACCTGGAAAGGATTTTCGTAGAAGCCTCTATCGACGCTGAATTCTGTGTCAGCAACCTTTCCGAGGTAACCGGAGTCATTATTTGCATCCGGTGTAGGATAGCCCATAAATCGCCAGTTATTGCTTCTGTCAGGGTATCTGCCGAAGGAGATATCGGGGTATTGCCTGTCGAAGCTGATACCATCAATAAGGGTGATTGCATCATTGGTGAAAAGAAAAATATTTTCGCCGTCGGCATCAAGCTTGAAGTTGGTGTGCCTGTCACCCTGTTCATCATCGCCATC
>CAYNDE010000060.1:0-9737 GCA_964395535.1 uncultured Pirellulales bacterium | reverse complement strand
ACACAGGGCAGGACCGCCCCTTCGTCCTTGAGCGAGAAATAGCAGTGGCCGCTGCTGTGTATTTTCCAGCCGCTGATTTCGCCTGAGACGATGACTTTCGGCGGCAGAGTCTCTTCCAGAGCCACTTTAATCAGCGTTGTAATCTGGGTTACCGTATAGATTGAGAGCTGCTTTTTTGCCATACGCAGTCATTATAATTTTTTATCACGAAATATCAACCAAACAAAAAAGGCTGCAAGTTTACACTCACAGCCTTTTTGTTCGCGAATAGCTGCTACTGTATTTATTATGTGCCTCTTAACCACTCATTTGCGAAGATTGCAAGGTCCACGAAATTAACTTTGCCGTCGCAATTCAAATCGGGGTCTTCTGAGCAGCTTGTATCGGGCACGAAATTGTAATCTTCCGTTTCGCCGTATTCGTACCCGCTTCGTGGTCCGGAGCCGCCGTTACCAACCATACCAGGATTGTCACCACCTCTCCAGGCTTTCTCTGAAAGGGTGATTCTCATCCATATCTCTTTCGTACCATCCTCGGGATGCCAGGATAAGAACGCTGGTGTGGTAATGGTGTTAAGCCCGGTATCCAGATTGATAAGCAATTGATTTTGCACAGCCCATTCCGGTGCAGCTACGGCTTCACTATCGTCGCAATCATTACAATCATTGCTGTCGTCCCAGTCACCATCACGGTTCCAGTCGAACCAGACATTGACATACAGGTCAACGTTTTCGTCAACGACATTAACGTCGTATTTGAATGTTGTCCATCGGCATCTGGGCAGATTGAGCGGGATGTCAACGCCGTCATCATCGCCGTCCTGGTCCGAGTTATCGCCCGGCGGGTCGATATTATTGTTCGGGTCCTCGTCCGGCCCGATATCAGCCTCTACCTCGAGTGACACGTCATCGCCCAGATATGCGACTGCCTTGGGCTGCCAGTGGAGCGGCCCATAGGGAGGCGAACCAGCCGTATAGACAGTTGGATAATTGGCCTGTACTCCGGGGTAAGCTTCCATATCGTCGTTGTGACTATTGCTGCTGTCAGGCGCATCGCCGAGGTCCATACTCGCCTTGGTATGACCAATAATGGCGAATGCCAGGTCGATTGAGTCATACTCGAATATATGCCCCGGTGGATATTTTAACGGCTGCCATCCAAACATATCATCTAAGTAGACGGCATCGTCACCCCACCACGGGAATACCGCTGTCTTCCAGCCAAATTTGTAGTCTTCAGGGGGCGTGATGTCTTCGACGCCGAGCCAGTAAATGACAGGATCATACGGGTCACCTTGCTGGTCGAATGCTTCACACGGGTCGATATAGAAAGTGTACTGATAAGCCTCGTTGTGATCGTCGTTGTACCATATGCTGTACATGGGGTCGTACCAGTCTTCATTTCCATCGTAAACCTTGTGAACGGTGTATTCTCCCGGCCCGAATTCTTGGCTCCAGAGCTCCGTTCCGGGCATGCTCCAATCCTCCGGCGTGGCGGCAGGAATGTTGTCGAAAATTTTTAGCCTGAATGTCAGGCTGCCCACTCCATCTTCCGGCAGCTCATCATTGAAAAATGAACCCCAGATGCGGATGGCCTCGATGGGGCCGGTCTCATTGCAATTGAAGTCGTCCGCCAGCGGGACCTGGGACATATCAATATCCATTCCATTAGGCTCCAAAGCCGGCAACTGCTCCCACTTGATATTGGGGTCTGCGCGGTCGCCATCCTCGTACTCGACTACGAGGTAGGGTGCATAAGTCCAGTTGTTTTCCCTGCTGTCGAGTGTGGCCCAGCGGTGGTCGATACCCTCGCCGGTACAATCGAAGACCACACTAAGGATACCATCCTCGTCCATGGCCTTCTGGGCGTCTTCGGTAAGGCACCAGCAGTTACAGCACGATTGCATTCGCGGCAGCTTATGTCGGTCTGTGCAACTGTTCTTATATGCAGGTGCATTGCTCCAGGTAATACCATACTCAGTCCAGGAGTCATCGTCGCAATAGTGAGCTTCCACAATGATGTCCGGCGGGCTCGGGCCTGACCCCGAGTTGCCTACATAGAGCCTCGCCGAGGTAACAATCGTACCTGTACGTCGGCCCGACGGCGTCATTACCGTACTGGAAGGAATGCTCGACAGGTCAAACTTCAGATAGCTTCGCCAGCTTTGAATCGGGTCGTTGTTGTACACGTCACCAACGTTGAGACTGGTGGAGCTGCCGAAATTGCTGGTGGGGAAGGTATTTCCGACGCAGGAGTCCTCCGAGACGGTGATTGTCACCTTTTCCGTCGCCTTCGCCGTGCCGGCTGCCACAAGACAGCCTACAATCATACAAATAATTAACAAGTTCAGCTTCCAATTTTTCATAGTCTAATCCTCCTTAAAATTTTTCCTTTCTAAAGCAAAAATGCTTAACTATATATGGATTTATCTTGCGGCAACGGCCGCAGGTCTTCTCTGTTGCTCGGCTTCTGTACAAAATCAGCAGGCGAGGTGTCTTTCTTGGCGGAAAAATGAAGCAGATAAATCATGCTTTCTCCTCGATAAATCCCAATAATAATTTTTAGAGATTAGCAGACAATTAAGCAGAAATCAAGAAAATTATCGGACGCTGCGATGTTTTTTTCACTGGATTATGCAGGTGTGGTGACTTGCCCTATAACATAAAGATATGCTCATCAGTGAGGATTATTTCTCACAATGCCTCAGATTGGTAGATTAACCGCGTCGGCTGTGAAAATTGCCGGATTATTTTTTGCCCAATACAGCCATTTCAGATTTGTTGAGGAGTTTAACTTTCTTAATGATGAAAAAAAAGGCTGTAAGTTTACACTTACAGCCTTTTTGGTGTCAATTTTTCCGCTGTTTCTATGGCGATGTGCCTCTGAGCCACTGATGGCACATAATCGCCATATCTTCGAAATTAACCTTGCCGTCCTTGTTAAGGTCGGCGTCAGGGATACAATTGCAGCTTATATTGATAGTGCCGTCGCCGTTTGGTGTGATTGTTTCTTCGCAGAACTGGCAGGCGGGGCAAGGGCCGCTGCACGTTGGAGGCAGCGGAATGCCGCCTGTTTCCATTCTGATTGCTGCCGTGGTTGTTCCTGCATAGCTTTCTAACTGTGAACCCATAGCGCCTACGAATTCGATTTGGTATGTGATGTCGAAGAAGCTGTCCACGGCGAAGTCGCCGCTGGGAAGCTTAGCTAAAGTGGTTTGTCCCGGGCTTGGCAAACCGAAATCAGTGCCGCCTGTAATTTTTAATAAATCGAAATCTGGATCACCTGCTATTTGGCCCTGCAGACGGTAAAAGTCTGTTTCAAACGACTGGACAGGGTCACCAGGAACACGCGGGCCTGTGTGTACTTCGCAGGAAACTGGAACCACCAGATGACGGTTAAAACCTTCCAGGTCTCCTGTTCCAGCCACATCCAAATCCAGATTTGCCTCGAAGCAGTGGCCGTGACCGCCGAGAGAACCGCCGGCCGTCTCACACTCGCCAGGACCCAATGGCATTGAACATAGTTCGCAGTTATTACCACAGCAAATAAATTCCATCAAAATACCTTCCATCTCGATGGTAGTTCCCGCCGGCAGGCCGTCGATAATCATAAAGACCTCGTCGGGGCTGGTGTAATCACAGCCGATGGGCGGCAGCGTCACCGTGCCCGTGCCGTTGTCGGGCTGTACGCAGTCGGATTCGATATTTTCGATATCAACATAGCACTCGTCTTCGCTGCGGCATTCACATTCGAGCACAGTAGTATAACCCGTATTTGGGTCATATTTTACCGTTTTTGGTTTGCATTCGTCGCCGATTTCAGGGCAGGTTACGTCCTTGCAGCCCAGGCCGTCCTGTGTCGGCTCACAGGGTAGGGCCTGCCGGCATAGTGAGATTCTCTTCTGGGCGATAGTTGTTCCTGCGTAGCCATCCAGTTGTGAACCCATAGCGCCTACGAATTCGATCTGGTATGTTATGTCAAAGAAGCTGTCAACGGCGAAGTCGCCGTCAGGCAGTTCTCTCAGTATCATTTGTCCCGGACTTGGCAGACCGAAATCTGAGCCTGCTGTAATTATTAATTCATCGAAGTCCGGGTCGCCGTTTATATCACCTGTCAGCCGATAAAAAACAGTCGGAAAATTCTGTACAGAGTCGCCCGGAGTTCGCGGGCCTGTATGGAACTCGCAAAAAACCTGCATCGATGTATGTCTGTTAAAGCCTTCGAGGTCTCCGGTACCACGGATCACCATATCAAGATACGCCTCGAAACACACAACTGTTCCGCCAAGACTGCCACCTGCTGTTTCACACTCGCCCGACGGCATCAGTACCGAACACTCGGGACAGGGCTCTTCGCAGCAAGAGAAGTCGTACAACATAACGTCTATTTCGATAGTTGTCCCCGCGGGCAGACCATCGATGATTTCCCAGGATTCACCGTAGCTTTGCCAGTTGCAGTCCATCGGCGGCAGGTCCACGGTTCCGCTTCCATTGTCCGGCTCAATGCAGCAGGTTTCCCAGGCGGCATAAGCCGAAAGAGTTAAAAGTATTGTTATCGAAACGAGAAAGCTGAATTTAAAAGAGTGTTTCACTTTATTTTCCTCCTTTCTGTCCCTCTGTTATGGTTATTGTATAATTATTCATAATTATAATTCATCGTCTGCGAAAATGCAAGTAATTACATAAATATAATTGATTGTGTCCGAGAAAATTATTATTTTACGCAGTTGCTCATTGGTTTTACGTAAAATTGGTGTATTTGCCGTGAATTTGCTTGAATATTCGGCTTAATCTGGTAAAATAGTTTTATAAAGGTTGGACTGGAGGACAAGGGCTTGAGTGCGTGGACTGAAACTATATTTGTTCTGTCGATAGCTTTTATCGGCATATTTTTGGGCATATTATTTTCACGCCTGCGAAATCCGTACTGGATGTGTGGTTACTTTCTGTCTTTTGTTTTTCTGATGATACTGATAGGCTCAAGGTTTTACAGCTTTTTCATCTTTGGCAGGCCTTTTTGCTGGATGATAGCCGGTCGAGCCAGATACGTTTTGTTCGGCCTGGCAGTGACAGTCGGACTTATGAGCCCTCTTTCACGGCTTCCGAAAAGGGGACAAAAGATTCTGACCTGTGTTTTGATGAGTATTTTTGTAATATGGTTTTCTGTTCTTCCATTTCTTTTACCTGCATTGATTGAAAATGACCTGCTGAATCTTCCGACCCGGCTGGATTCCGACGGAGTGTGTTTGCAGTCGACGGACTTTACCTGCGGTCCCGCAGCGGCGGTGACGGCTCTCGGAAAAATGGGTTTTCAGACAAGCGAGGGCCAGCTGGCAGTTCTTGCTCGCACGAACCCTATAGCAGGAACAATGCAGAAATGTCTTTCCGACGCACTGAGCAGTCTTTATGAACAGCAGGGTCTTCAGTGTCGATATCGTCATTTCGATTCCGTCGAGCAGCTCAAAAGTGCGGAAGTTGCGCTTGTTGTCGTAAAGGGTTCTTTTCTTACCGACCATTGCGTCGTCGTACTTGAAGTTTCGGACCAGGCAGTGTGCATTGCAGACCCTTCTTTTGGGAAGGTTTTTATGGAGCGTGCGGATTTCGAGAAGGTGTGGCGGTTTTCGGGAATCACTCTTAACCGCCTGTCGAACAGGATTTGATAATCATATCTTTAGTGAGCCGATACGCTGTTTCAGCCGGTATCCGCTTTTTTAATCCTCGGTTTTCCCAATGTTCAAGGTTTTTTTAGTTTCTGTGACAGAGTGTTGTCACTGTTGAGATAATACAGTTTACAGTGTCTTCATACTTTTCGATACTTTACATTAGGAACGGGAAAAGTTCCGAAACTGAGAGCACCCACATCCATATAAATGGATGGCCCAGCCGGTGATTTTTAGGGGGGCCGGCTGGGCTACTTTTGAACGATTCCAATGCGTGATAAACCAGTTCTGATTTTTCAGCTGGTTACTGCTCGATTCGTTTTCTGTACAGTTTTGTTTCAAGAGTTTTCTGCCAGCTCGTCCAGTCGGAATCGGGACTTTCACCGTCGATTGCTGATTTCACCTGATTAAGCTTCGCGTCAAGGTCGTCTATGTAGTTCACCAAAAAAGCCTCAGGTGTGGCAGGCAGTTTTGGTGAGCCGAATTCATACTGGCCGTGATGTGAAAGAATAATATGATTCAGAGAGTCCATCGTGTTCTGGTCGATTTTCTTACCCTTGTCCTCGAGACCGTCGGCTTTCTGTTTTATCATAAGCAATGCCTGTGCGATATGTCCTAAGAGCTGGCCGGTGTTCGTATATGAAAAAGCTATATCATAGACAAGCTCTTCGGTCTTTCCGATATCGTGAAGGAAGAGTGCCGCAAGGACAAGCTCATCCTGAACCTGTGGATAAAAGGGAAGTATCGCGACCGCAACGTTTAATGTGTTGTGAGTGTGCTCCAGCAGGCCTCCGAGATAATTATGGTGGATCTTGATGGCGGCTGGCGCGGTCCTGAATTTTTTCATAAGCTCATCATCGGCGAGAAATTCATCTACAATGGCCTTTAACTGTGAATTTTTTATTCTGCCCAGGACGTCTTTTACCTCTTTGAATAATTTGTCCGTGTCTTTGGTAGTGCGGGGCAGAAAATCATCAAGGCTGACTTTTGAGGTGTCAACAATGCTGATGTTGTTCACAATGATTTGCAGATTATTCTGATAGATTTCACTCCTGCCCAGAATATGTGCAAAACCGGGTTTCGGAAGTGCATTGTAAATCGCCTCGGTAGCCTGCCACATTCGCCCGTTCAGCTGCCCCGTCCGGTCGCAAAGGTACATTGCGATGTACAAATCTCCCCGCGTTGTGCTCCTGAGAATCGGCTCTTTAACCAGAAAGATGTCATCCACGGCCTGTCCCGGCTCAATCTGGTTGATGAATGTATGTGCCATAAAGAGACTCCGTTAATCGTTCAAATTTATTTTTATGATTAATAATATTGTTTGTAACTCGTTTTTGCAATGCAGAAAAAATAAAAAGGGCCCATATCGGGTCAATCGGCATAAGCTCAAAGTCTGTAAAAACTAACTGCTAAAAAATAGTCGGTCTCGCATAGCTTAATCGCCCACAAGTTTCTCTTTCAGCCAGTCACCCAATAAGATATCAAGGTCCCTTAAATCAACCCTTCCATCCTCATAAAGGTCGGCTTTGAGGCAGCTGCTCTCGAGCCACTCGTTTGCCAGGACAGCGAAGTCTATGGAATTAACCATACAATCGCCGTTGATGTCACCTGCCGGTTCTCCATATTCCGGTGCACATACGCTGTGCGCAAGAAGTTGTATATCATCAACAAAGATAAAACCTGTACCCCCCGCTTGCGGATTGTATTTATTACCGAAGCCGAGGTAAATTTTTGCAATATCGGTCAGATTCACGTCGTTGATATCGGCAAAATCCTGCAGCTCAATATGCCAATCTTGCCACAAGTCGTTGATTATACAATTTGAATCAGGATGATAGATAACAGCAAGGTTTCCGCTGCCATCTTCGAGCCCTGCATACATCGGTTCAACTTCATTGTTCGGGTCACCGTAGAATGATAATTTCAGCACCTTATAGCCGCTCCAGTCACGTTTCAAATCCAGACTATCAAGTTCAGGCTCTGCTTGCGCAGCATCATCTATAGCAGCATATACTTCTGAAAGATATGTGTCAGGAAACGGTATATAATTGCAAACTTCAGGAGGGTAGCAGTCGTACAAGTCTGTCTCCCAGGTAACAGTGCCATCGTTGTCATAATAGAACTTCAACGACTGGCTGCCGGATTGGGCGATATCATTATCGTCAGGCACGTGATGAGCATAAAGGGGATTACCGTCGTGAGTATCTATATTGAGTTGGACGAGTGAGCCGCTTGAATGAGAAAACGGCGGGAGAGTCCATCCATAATTGCCATCAATCCAGACTTTTTTTAGAGAACCTGTCGGCGGAGGATGTAACTTGCCTGTATCGCTATATGATTCGAAGTTATCTATTGGGTTATAGTCCTGAACAGTGAACCGCCATACATCACCCTTTAATGTACAAAGTTCTCCACATACAGACTCGATTCTCCAGTAGTATGTCTTGCACAGTGACAACTGTATCTCTGACATATCAACTGAATTAACATCGTTAGGTATGTTACTAATGGTCGGTGTAGAGGATTGTGCAACTTCATCTTCATCCTCATCCTCACTGAAATAGAAATTCTGAGTAACAGCTATTGGGCTTTGTGTCCATTTCAGCTCTGCAATTTCGACCGGTATATTATCCTCTTCATCGTAAGGGTCCGGGTTTGTCGCTTTTCCATCAGTTGTAAAGATCCAGACCTCCCCCTCCCATTTATGCGGTGAGCAGGCATCATTTACCTCATCTACAGCCCAGTAATATGTCATACCGGCAGCTAATTTTCCGCCCGGCGGCACATAATTGGCACCTGTAAGGACTACCTTCACAGCTGAGTTGCTGTCGTTGACATCGTTAAAATCAGTGCTTATGTATAACTCGTGGCCGTCTATATCCTGCACATAATCACCGCCCTTCCATCTCAGATTAGTATCAACGCCAACTTCTGTCGTTCCATCGAAAGGTACTGGTGAAGTTGCGTAAGGCTGTGATGGGAATGCATCTGCTGTCAACTTAAAATTATCAAATGAAACATATCCCGTCTCTATACTGTACATCGAATGCATAAGACCAACCTGTAAAGCCAGTCCTGCCATATCGTCACGGACTAACGTGCCGGTTTCCTTGTCATTCGCAAGATATGTCCATGTTATACCATCGGAACTTTTCCTCAGGTAAAAAGTATTACCCGACCGCTCCAATTGAAGATACCGCTCATCATTGCAGGTATCACCGCTACAGCCGAAATTAGTTATTATGCCATCGTTGATGCTTCTTCCTATATGTGCGCACCATGCAGGAAAATAGTTCATACTGACGTAGTCCTCTCCCGGACCTGCATCGGCAAGATTCGGAACCCTCGCCATAATAGCTGAGTCGTTATGAGCTGCATATGCACTACCGAAGCAGCAGGCAATGTCCACTACTTCCACTTCCGCAATAAAATCACCGGAAGCTATTTTGTAGAGCAACGGCCCCCTTGGATTACAATAGTGCCAGTTACTGCCTGTGGACTGGATGAATAGTGCACCTGAAGTGACTAAGGCATTCGGCGAATTAACGTTGGTAATATTTGCATCAAGCACATCGACAGTTTCATTCTCTCCGGTACCGAGAAAACCGTCCCAGCCGGTGCCGATAACACCGTCAAGCAGGTAGTTATGAGGTGTGTTAAAATCGTCGGTGAATGTTTCTGCAGCCTGTACAGGTACGGCAATTAATAGGAGTACAGCAGGCGTGATAAAAAAATATTTCCCAACCATAGCCCACATCCACTTTGAATAATTAAAATTTCTCTCGCGTGATTATATTTAAAAAAGATGGTTGGTTTTGTCAATCAATTAATCGGAATATTTCTATTTTCGGTAGCTTTTTTTGCAATTTCTGCTCTGTTTTTTGATTATGGAATATGCTTGCAGAGCCGCTTTTTTTAGGCTATAAATTTAATTTCGCGAAGATTTGTTTTTAATTTTAAGGATTATTTATGAGATACAGCAAGTATTTTATACCGACGGTTAAGGAAGTTCCTGCGGATGCGGAGATACCGAGCCATCAGTTGATGATTCGGGCAGGACTTATGCGCCGGCTGGCCA
>CAYNDE010000059.1:0-9762 GCA_964395535.1 uncultured Pirellulales bacterium | reverse complement strand
TTGGGACCAAAGCTTTGAAAATCATCGCAAAATTCATTTTCACACTGTGTAGACTCATATTCAAGAGCAAGAATAACATCGTCCGGAAAATCTCACCCTTCGCCAACAACTTGCCGTTCAACAGTGAAGTATCAAACGACCAATACGTCGAAACAAAGATCGTGTTTTCTGGTGTCTACTCTCCAGATTATGATCGGATTGGATATCTTCCCTTAGCCAAGTCAAGTTCATATAGTGCCATTTCAAGATCATACCACACTCGTAAAGCTTTTGATAGCTCTAAAACTTTTGGGTAATTGTCCCAAAGATTGTGGGATAATTGTTGATTCTTAAACGACTTTTCGCAAATCACATACACCCTCGTTTCCACGCAAGAACTCTGATAGATAACAACGGCTCAAGGATTTATCTATACTCTTAAAACCACGCATGGTTTTGGCTCTGATCTTATAATTTAAGCCGATAATCTGCTCCGTGGCATTATTGGTTCTATCTGCAGGCTCAGAACTAACCCTGTCCACCCGAAAAACTCCGTCCCTTTTGTCAATAAAAGACTTACACAAACTTGCCACACGTAACTACTTGTACTATCTTGGCGGCATGAATACCATAGGAAACCTTCTAACAAACGTTCGTACTCTTCTCTGTTGTGTCCGCGAGACCTTGAAGGAAAAGCATGTTGGAACGCTTTATATTGAGCCTAGCAGTTCGTGGGAGAACGGTTACATTGAGTCGTTCAACGGCAAGTTGCGTGATGGAGGTTTTGAATCGTGAAGTATTTTATTCAGTGAAGGAAGCGAAAGTTATGGTTGAGAGTTGGCAATTGGAATATAATAATCATCGTCCGCATAGTGGCTTGGATTATATAACCCCTGCTGAATTTGCGGCGTCGTGTATTGCTGGGGCTGAGCCGTAGGCGAAGCGGAAGCAATACACGACAGATAAGGTGGATAACCTTCTAATCGCAGTTGGTACATAAAATGGGGTCAGATCAGGAGTGTTCCCCATACCCCTCAAAGAAAGATTTGGTTTAATTTCCGTCCCTGCCGCATGGCTTTCACCAGATGTTCCTCGTAGTAATAGTCCCTTCACACGCTTACGAAAGCCATCTGTATCAATTGGCAAATGGGAAGGATGCGGTGCTTGCTTGTGCCAATTTAACGTAAGCGGTTTATGGCTGAAGTAAAGGACATGCACTGCTTCATCGGTCATATGAGAATTTGTCAGGATCTGGCCGGTTTTACTGTTACCATATAATGAAACGCGCGAGTGAGCAATCTTTTTTGTAGGGACATTTCTCTCTGTCACTTGAGGTACCTTTTCAAGCCTTTTTTGTGCACTGGTTTTAGGATTACATTTATCCTTTTTAGATGCTGTAATCGTGTCCAACATTTACCCCTGATCAGTCTGCAAGCACTAAAAGACGCTAGGCCATATGGCTACTTCGACACTGAACGATTTTGCATATCTGTGTATATGGGCTTTTGACTATGAATGCCGTCCAAATCAGCAGCGTGTAGTAGCAATACATCCGACTGGCTTTCTGCCAACAGGGTCTTCTTTGCGGCGGATAATCCTTGCAATAAGATCATTTCGCCATTTGCCATAAACTAAAACATACCTGCCTTTAAATATCCTCCGCACTTTTCTCGGCTTAATGCCCTCTTCTGTCAATTGCCTGGCAATGGCTCGAAAAGA
Organism: uncultured Pirellulales bacterium; assembly: GCA_964395535.1. Classification (GTDB taxonomy): domain Bacteria; phylum Planctomycetota; class Phycisphaerae; order Sedimentisphaerales; family Anaerobacaceae; genus CAYLMG01. The sequence goes on along the minus strand of CAYNDE010000059.1, from coordinate 8,064 downwards.
GAGACCAGCCTTGTGCAGCTCAATCATACGCTTAATAGCTCTCTGCTCATCAAAGTTAATTTTCAGCTTTGTCGGATCCTTGAGATCCTTCTTCATGCCGTATGGTGGCAGAAAGCTCATACGTCTACCTGCTCGTTGGTGCCTAAGCATTGCCTCCGAAGTCCTCTCTGATACGAGTTCACGCTCCAATTTTACGAAAAACGCTACCGTCTTGTAAAAATACCGGCTGTAGTCTTTTGTCGTGTCTATTTTCTCTAAAATGCTGCGCAAGTCGGCTTTAGCATGTTCCAGCCGTTCGATTATTTTGATTGTCTCTTTGGTATTCCATGCCAGTCTGCTCAGAGAGTGAACAACAAGTATGGCTTGATTCTTAATGGTCTTGTGCAGTGCTAACTGCAAACCCGGCCGATTAGCAGCTTTCGCTCCTGACTCATTCTTGTCGTAAAAGACATCAATCACTTCAAGCTTACAAAAATCGCAGTATCCCTGACATATCTCTATCTGCTTCTCGCAACTCTCGCTCCCATCCGGTCTGATACGAGGGGAGAGCCGACTGTAAATCACAGCCCGGCTATTCGTTCGCTCACGGTTTCTACTCATTGCCATTACAATATCCATTCTGGCAAACACTTTTCCGAGTCATTTGCGTTTAACTGAATAATTCACCTACTGCGTATAGCACAAAGATCAACCCAAGACAGTAATTCATTAAATGTTTTTATTTCTCATAGCTCATTCCCAAAGTATTTAAGCTTATTTCCTGTTTGCCGAAATCATTAAGGATTCTGCAGTATTTTTGAACATTTTCTCTACCCTTCTTTTCTCCATTCTTTTCCTTTATGAGCTTCCACTAAAGTCTTAATTGCCGCTTTGATATGTTCGGGTAGGTTTGGCCAAGCAACAATAATCTTTTCCAAATCGGGAGATTTTTGCAGGATTTTGTCCAAGCCAGTGGACAAGACAGAATTATCGTTTGCTGTAAGTCTTTTGTTATTAATAAGTTGTTGTTTTTCCTTAAGGGGTTCGAATCCCCTTGGGGCTATTTTAACACCTGGCCGGACAAAGCATATCTGGCAAAAAAAATCCATCAATGAACTGATATTGGGATTCGAACCCTCAAAAGGTGTGGAAAAAGAATTTTTCCACGTCGTCGGGGTGACAGGAGCGAGCATCAGCGAGCGACGCCAGAGGGGCTTTAGCCCCTATGGAAATCTGCGAAGCAGATTTGGGTTCTAGCCAAGCAAAGCTTGGCGGAATCCCCTTGGGGCTATTCGTACAGCGGGCTTGCCGCCCGTGATAAAATAGACATCCTAATCGTGTTATCTCCTCATCCTCACGCAGTCACCTGTTCAATTTCTCTGCCGCTCTAAAACCAAAGTGCACAATTGCTGCTTATCACTCACCTGCTTTTTACTCCCGGCAAGGCGTTTACCGCGTCACAGGTTTTTATCGCAACCAATATATATGTGATGAAATGAGCGAGGCCTGCAGCGAATGCGAAAAAAAGCAGCATCCATGACACCGCGGGATAAACGATAAAGGCCCCCCTTATTCGTCCGACTAATGCGAGTACACATATCATAGGAATCACTACCACCATCGAAGCTAATATAAACGCAGAGGCGTACACCAGATACAGTACAAACGACAAATCCTCGATTTTCACTGCACGCCTGTATATAAACGCATTATAATCTTCCACAAATCCCGTGAGCATACATAAGGCCCAATAGATATTGAAAAGCGGAATGAACAAAAATGCAACAGCCTTGGCCGGCGTGATGGAAGTCTGTCTATCCGCGATGGCTGACCACATCTTGTAAAATAACATAAGCTCAATCAACACGCTGAATAAGAGGAAAACATCTGCCGCTGCGAAAGTCACGAACAAAGTCGAATGTGCCTGCCTTTTTATTGCCAGTATCAGGCCTATTCCGCCCAAAACACCAGCAATAATTCGCACAGCCGACCAGCAATACACAAATACCGTTTTTGGCAGCCCCTTTTCTCCCCTTGCCAGCCCCTTAATTTCAGCGAGCAGTTTTGATAATCCGGTAGTTTCTGCTGCCTTGGATTCTACCGGCTCAGGACGTTTAGCGGGCGGTACCGCGGGCGTCGCACTTTTTGGGTCAGGTGCAGCCGGCTCTGGTTTTTGTACTTTTGTTTCTACCGGCTTCGGACTTGCTGCAGGCGGTTTTTGAGCTACGGATGGTTTCTCTGCAACGGGTGGTTTCTGTGCTGTTGGTGGTTTTTCTACTGCGGATGGTTTTTCTGTTGCGGGTGTCTCTATAAACGGCTGAATAGTAAAGGGTTTGGCACACTTGGGACATTTCGCCTCTCTACCAATGTTTGCCTCGCTGGTGTTAAACCTTACCTTACAATTAGGGCATTGCGTTTTCATAACAAACCTTTTATTTTCATCTCTTTCTGTGTCAGAATTTCGCTCCTTGCAGGCCGGTTCCACGTCCGCAAGCTATTATACCATATTTTAAGCCGATTCACGAGGATTTTGAACTGATTTTTCAACCGCAAAGGCCGTCGAGGCCGCGGAGAAAATAGGAGCACAGGGGCATAAGAGCACAAGTCACAAGAGCACAAGATTCTCGATTCTGGATTCTCGATACTCGTTAAAACAGATTTCGCTGATTGATACTGATTAAGATTATTCGCAAAAGCGAAGATTTCATTGTAAAACGAAGCCAATTTTGGGCTAAAATTGGGTTCGTTTTGGGTTCGTTTGGGTTCGTTTTTTCGTTCGTTTTCAGGTAGTCCGACGGGTCGTATATTTACACATCTGGTTATATTACAAGCACTTAGCGATGAGCCACGGGCTGGAAGCCCGTGGTACAAATTGGGTTCGTTTTGCATATTTTTGTTATATTTGCGCGCTCTGTTTAGCAAGTTAATTGGTGAACTGGTCCTTCGACGTTGCTCAGGACAGGTGAATTGGTTAATTAGTTTTCCGATTTTCGATGCTTGATACTCGTCATTATGAGTTAATTGGTTGTTGGACATCTATAAGTCCCTTTTAAAAATAGACTTATGAAATAATATTTTGAATCCCTCGACTGTGCTCGGGACTAACGTTGGCCGACGGGCCGATACTTGAGGAACCCGCCTACGCTTCTCTCGAAGCTACGGTCGGGCATGCTTTCCTCCCTACGTGTGTTTTCTAACACACGGAGGTATTATACCATTTAAGGCGATAAATTCAATAAAAAAATAATAAATTTTCACCGCAGAGGGCGCCGAGAACGCAGAGAGAAAAGAGATTTTATAAAGCATATAAGTATATGCATATATACTTATGGACTACATCATGGCTTTAATGTTTAAACTCGGATTTTTTTAACAAGAAAAGCGTTAAGACACAAAAATGCTTATAGTCTTTTCGTTTAAACGAAAGGACTACGAACCTTTTATAAAGCAAGAGAAAAAGATCGGACTACACCACCGAGAACACGAAGAAACGCAGAGAAAAAACCAGCCACGAATAAACACGAAAAGACACGAAGAATTTAACCGCGGAGAAAAAAAGTAAAAATAAAATCAGCCACGAATAACACGAAAAAAATGAATATTGAATCAGTCTTCGCCTCCTTCTTCGCCAAGGCTACGAAGGACAAGAAGGCTACGCCGGACAAGTATCCAACAAAGAACGATGAAGTATTAAACGGCGGAGAATTGAGAAGTTAGAAATTGTAAAAAGAGGTCAGGATATTCCCCAAAAAGGCTTTGAGCGGCCTTGTGAAATAGTGATTCTTGCATATAAAGAGTTTGTTCGTTCTTCAAATTGTGAACAAAAACACACGGATATTAAAATCCTTGTGTCTGCTTTATCACCGCTATAATATGTTCATCCCTTGGCACAATCTGCATACGAAAGGTCGCAGAAATTCCGGTCAAAATAATAGTAAAAAATAATATTACAGACTATAATCCAGTCATAAGCCATTTAATAGCTAATCAAGCAAAGGTAACGATATGAGCAGATTGTTTAAGACGATATTTTTTTCCTTTTCTGTTGTTATGCTGTTTAGTTGTATAAGCAAGGCCCAATTCAAACATCCGGGAATATTACACAGCCGAGCGGACCTGGAACGTATGAAACGAATGGTGGGGCAGGGAATAAACCCGTGGAAAAGCGGTTTTGAGATATTCAGTTCTGACCCAGCATCAAAAGCGAATTACCGACTTCGAGGACCCGTTGAGGAAATCGGCCGTAATCCCAGTGTTAATTTTAACGAGTTTGACCAAGACGCCAATGCCGCTTACCAGTGCGCCCTGATGTGGGCAATTACAGGTGATAAAGTATATGCCGATAAAGCAAAACAGATTATTAATGCATGGTCTGACACATTAAAAAGAGTTTCCGGACGTGACGCGGTGCTAATGGCCGGACTCGGACCTTTTAAGATGATCAACGCAGCAGAAATTATTCGTTATACAGATACAAGCTGGTCTAAAGAAGAAATACAGCAATGCGAAAGAATGTTTCTGAATGTTATCTATCCTACAATAAAAGACTATGCTTTATTTGCAAATGGCAACTGGGACCTGGCTGCAGTACAAACGGTCATGGCGATTGGAGTTTTCTGTAATGACCGAGCCATCTTTGAAAACGGATTGCGTTACTATGTCAATGGAGCAGGCAACGGCAGGCTTACTCATTACATAATTAAGAAAAGCGGGCAGTGCCAGGAGAGCGGACGTGATCAGGGACATACTCAACTGGGACTGGCTTTGCTAAGCGTCTGTTGTGAGATTGCCTGGAACCAAGGTCTGGATCTGTTTGCCTATGCAGACTATCGTCTACTAAAGGGATTCGAATATACCGCTAAGTATAACCTTGGTGAAGATGTGCAGTTTCAAAAGACGCTCGACCGCACAGGCAAGTATCACCACAGTCGCATCTCAAGTCGGGGTAGAGGAGACTTGCGCGCGGTTTACGAACAGGTTTATAATCATTATGCAAATCGTGCCGGCATGGATGCCCCCTATACTCAAAAGGCTGCTGAGCGGGTGCGTCCAGAGGGACCGGGGCGACCGAGCGCCGACCACCCGGGTTTTGGCACACTGTTGTTCTCTCTATCTGCTGAAGAACCTTTTAAAAGACCTTCTGCAAAGCCCCCCGCTTCACCAGGCGGAATTATTGGAAAAGGAACAGCACAACAAACCAAATTGACATATGTAAGTGTTGTTGATGCAGCATACTATACAATTAAGCGAGCAGAGGTAAGCGGCGGACCATACTCGATAATTGCCGGGGACATTGAATCGACTACCTACACCGATACAAATGTAGAACCGGGCAACTTATATTATTATGTTATTTCAGCTTCCAATGAAACAGGTAAAAGTCCAAACTCAATTGAAACCTGCGTATGTGCAGGATTGTCAAAGCCCTGGATTCATCAGGATGTAGGCGAAACTGAAACAGACGGTGACATATCCTTTGATGGAAACCTTTATACATTAGAAGCGGCTGGAAGCGATATCGGTGGTAACAGCGACCAGTTTCATTTTATGTATGTCCCTCTGACGGGTGATGGAACTATCACCGCCAGATACGTTCCGCAAATAAGCAGCCAGTTTTCGAAGTTCGGACTTATGATGCGTGAAGATTGCGATAATAGTTCGGCACATGTTTCGCTGTTAATCATGCCTCATTTTGATGCAAACATAGAGCAGCCCGAATGGTATGCCCGCCTGATAACACGAGACCCGACAAACAAGGATACATTTGCAGAGAAATCCTTAAGTTCACAAATCACCAATCCAATTGTTCAGTACGGGCGGCTGATGGGACCATGCTGGCTACGTTTACAACGCAAAGGCAATACTTTCTCAGCGGCAATTTCCCCGGACGGTCAAACATGGTTTCGAATTGGTGAAAAGGAAGTTCTGCTCAATGATGATCTGCTGACAGGTTTAGCTGCATGTTCAGGTCTGACTGAGGTAACAACTATCGTAAAGTTTGATAATGTAGCTGTATCAACAGAATCGCATATAAATCGTATAACGTCCCCCGATGGCAATGTCGGTATTGATTTTGTAATGCTGGAAGAAGGTGTCCTTTCATATAAAATTGACTATATGGGTGAACCTATTGTGCTTACATCGCGACTTGGCTTTGAGCCGAATTTCAAGAACGGCTTTGAGCTTCTGGAAACTTCATTGAGAGAACATAGCAGTCAGTGGACAAATGATTTCGGTGAAAGAAAAATCATACCGGATAATTATAAAGAACTGAATGTCGATTTAAAACATTTATCAGGGCGATTATTACGGCTCACGTTCCGAGCCTATAACGAAGGAGCTGCATTGCGTTATTCGTTTCCACAGCAACAGAAGAGGAAATTTACATTCACAGAAGAATGCACCGAATTTTGCTTTCCACCTGATACATACGGTTATGAAGCTCACGGTACTGAGGACGTTTATCGCCGAACGAATACGGACGATATTCAGCCTTACTGTGAACGCCCACTTACCCTTGAGTATTCAAGCGGCTTATTTGCCTGCCTGGCAGAAGCCGCGAATACAGCTTACCCGAGAATGATGCTCTCACCTCATCCAAAAATTCCCACAGCCTTAATCAGTGCTCTCGGCGGGACAACTTCAAATACACCAGTACCTAATCAGCGGCATGATTCGACAGTAAGGCTATCTGCAGGTGAATCTACACCGTGGCGTGTATTCGTTCTTGGCGAAAAGCCGGGTGACCTGCTGGAACGTAATTATTTAATTCTTAACCTGAACCCACCATCGGCAATTGAGGGAACTTGCTGGATCAAGCCAGGCAAAGTTATGCGCGATACCACGCTAACCACGAAAAATTCCAAGGCGATCATTGATTTTGCTGCGACCGCAGGTCTTAAATATGTCCATCTTGACTGGCAATGGTATGGAAGCGAGGATTTTGAAACAGGCGATGCAACAACCGTCCGTGTGCCAAATTTAGACTTAGAGGAAATAATCAACTATGGTAATGAGAAAGATGCAGGTCTAATCTTGTATGTTGACCGGCGTCAAATCAAAAAGCAGCGTGACATTCTGTTTCCATTATATGAAAGATGGGGAATCAAGGGGATTAAAATTGGTTTTGTAGATGTTGGGCCGCAGGAGGAAACGGCCTGGATTACTGAAACTATTCAAAAAGCAGCTGAACATCACCTGATGTTAAATATTCACGATGGTTACCGCGCCACCGGTAATAACAGAACATATCCGAATCTGATGACGGTAGAAGGGATACGCGGTAATGAGCACATGCCGAGCCCGGAGCATAACTGTACACTGCCATTTACACGCTATATAGCAGGCATAGGTGACTATACAGTTTGTTATTATGACAATCGGATTAAAACCACTCATGCACACCAGCTTGCCATGGCTGTTATCTCTTTCAGTCCTCTACAGTGGATATTCTGGTACGACAATCCGTCCATGTATAAAGGAGAACCTGAAATAGAATTCTTTCGAAAGGTACCCACTGTATGGGACGAGACGAAAGTTATCAACGGCCGGATTGGAGCTTATGCTACGATCGCACGCCGAAGCTCGGACGATTGGTTCATCGGTACTATCAATAACAGCCAACCAAGGCAACTACAAATTCCGCTTAAGTTTCTCAACGAAGGCATGGATTACATCGCTAAAATTTATTCTGACGACGATACGATAAAAACTCGTACGAAGGTTGCTATAAAAACACGGCATGTAAACTCAACTATGATTCTTGACATGCAGTTAAAAGCTGGCGGAGGCCAGGCCGTTTGGATCACTCCAAATAACGAATCATCTGCCAGAGAATAGCCTGAACTAATAACACCCCCAACATAAAGTTGGGGGCTAAACATAAACTACTGTGTAAATCCGTGTCTGAATTTTTCTTAGTGACTTGGCGACTTGGTGGTTTCGAAAACTTTTGAATTGAATATCAGATTTGTATGCCTGAGACTTCCGTCTCGAAGACCATCTTGTCGTCCACTATGCCCTGGACATAAGCGGTGAATTTTCTTGTGCCGAATCTTGTAATCTTGCCCAAAAGATACAGCCTCT
>CAYNDE010000058.1:0-9854 GCA_964395535.1 uncultured Pirellulales bacterium | reverse complement strand
CACCCAGATGGATGTATGGAATTCCAAATTTGTTGACCTGAGTTTTAAACTGCAGTAATTTTCTCAGATTAATCTTGGCATTCGTGGACGCAACTACAGTGAAATCATTGGCTGACACGGCCACCCTTCTCCCATTTATTTTCCCAAAGCCAACAATCAACCCATCGGCTGGTGTCTTTTCCGCCATGCCTGGCCAATCAGAATGAGCAAGAAGGCCAAGTTCAAGGAAAGAATCCAGGTCTAGCAACTTGTTTATGCGTTCCCGTGCCGTTAGCCTACCGCGCGCATGTTGTCGCTGAATCTTTTCCGGCCCTCCCTGACTAAGAGCAATTCTCTTTTTCACTTCCAACTGTTGAAGTAGTTCTTCAAAATCCATTCCATACCCCCTGCGTTATATCAACCTGAGGAGAATATCCAGACTTATCTATAATTGTAAGCCATCTCACCAGTATTTACTACTGAGTGCATTGACCTAAATTCTTGGTCTTTATTGGAATTCAAGCTGTGGGGATATAGCTCATTTTGGGGATTTGCTCCTGATATTGGAGGTGGTAAACGAGTCGCTATATTTGTAATGGCGATATTTCTTACTTTATCTGTGATAGTTCTCTTTCCCCCCAAACTGGATTGCATGAGGTAACAAAGAAGTAGATTGTTACCTCAAGTCACACTAGAGGCAAATGTTGATTAACATTCGCTTGGATTGTTACCTGATTGAACGAAAGCTTATATTGCGCAATCAATTACTTACTCCGGGTGTAAAATGAAAGCGTATCCCCTTGACAACAATTTATGTCCGTGATAATGTAAAAATGGCTCTGGAAATCCGGGGCCATTGGTATTTTAAGAGAGGTTGTCAACCTGATTTTGCCAGTGATGTCAACCTGATTGTTAAAAAAACTGAATAGATTTAAGCCGACTCCAGCTTCGGATATTGGCTGAAATTGATAAAATTGACAACCTGACTTTTAATCAGGGTGTCACAGGTTCGAGACCTGTACGGCCTACTTATTTGAAGCTAATTTGTAGCTAGACAAAACCACCCGATAATCCGGGTGGTTTCTCTTTTTAGCCAATAGTGACCCCCTGATTCGTCTAAGAATATTCTGCCGTATCGCCCCTCCTACTTGCCCGCTGGACAATTGTCAAGAAAGGCAGGCAAGTACAAAATGAAGATTGGGAGACGAAATCTAAGATGGGCGGATCTTAACATGGCAGAACTGGAACTGGACAAGTTAATTCTGCATTTTGAGCAATCAAACAAAGTTGAAGGTAAGTCACCCAAGACTATAACCTGGTACACAGAGATGGTTGCCGGCTTTACCAGGTTTCTCACCGGCACAGGCAGAAGACTGGTGCTGGACGAATTTGATATCTCGACAGTACGAGAATTCATAATCCATGAGCAGGAAAGAGATCTATCTCCCTACACTGTGCAAGGCAAGGTAAGGGCGCTGAAGGCTTTCGCTTCCTGGCTCTTTACTGAAGGCTATACCACAGACCACGTTCTCTATAACCTCAAAATGCCAAAGGCTCCACAAAATCTCATTGAGCCTCTGACCACTGCTGAAATTGACCAACTGGTGAAGATTCAGAATCCTCTCACGGCATTAGGCTGTCGGAATATCGCCATACTGGTGCTACTTCTGGATACCGGCCTCAGGGTCAGCGAGTTATGCGGATTACGCGCTGACGATGCTCATATTGAGGAAGGTTATCTCAAGGTAATGGGTAAAGGGGCAAAGGAGAGGGTCGTGCCCATCGGTGGTCTTGCCCAGAAAATGTTGTGGCGATATATCATTCACTTTCGGCCAGAGGATTCAATAGAGGCTGATAACTATGTTTTCCTGACACTGGATGGTAAACCACTGTGCCCCAATGCCATTAAATTACTGCTGAAGCGGTGGGGTAAGAAGGCAGGAGTGGAGAGATTACATGCTCACCTTTGCCGTCATACCTATGCTACCAATTTTCTGAACCATAAGTGCGGTGATGTCTTCCGGCTGCAACAGATACTCGGGCATACCACACTGGAGATGGTACGTAGGTATGTGCACTATGCCTCAACTCAGGACATGATCAATGGCAGACCGTCTTCCCCTATGGACCATATGGGTATCAGTAGACTGAACGGATACAAAGTTGACAAGGTGCTGAGGAAAAATCATAAGAGATCTGGTAAAGACAGCTTTCCTGGGTATGACCACAGAGGCAGGATAAGACGAAATGGACAATAAAAAGATAGCAGTAAGCAGGCCGAGGCTTTCCGTTGATTTTGCGATAGTTTTGCGCCTGCGTGACGTTAATAAAATGGGCTGGTCACGGATGGCTGAGGCTTATCGGGAAATAAGCGGCCAATACGTCAGTCGAGACACCGTCAAGCGCAGGTATCTGGAAGCAAAGGCCCGGGAAACCGCCAGTTAAAATCTCAAACCACAAATGGTTAAGTAACATTTTCGGTGCTAGTGTAAATATGACATCTATGATGAATATTAAGTCTATGACGAGTATGAAGTCTATGAAGTGGATGGTACATATTCGTACTTATATAGAGTGTAAATGCTATGTAATTGCCTACTTCTTTTTACCGTACGTCATCATAATTATTGGCTATCTCAGAAATGAGGGTTGTTGTAATGACAGTACAGTTATCGCCACATAAAGTAAGCAAGATATTAAGGGGCTACTTCCGCGGATTACCGCAAACAAAGATAGCGAAGGAAGCAGGGGTTGATCAGAGCAGCTATCCTTCCGGTGGGTGAGTTATACCGAGGCCAAGCTCAGTACCTTATAAAGCTGGGTAAAAATGTGGCGATTTGAGGGAAAACTACTAATATTACTGCGGCTACTATCAGTGCTACTAAAAAGGGCATAATACCCTTAAAGATAATTTCCAGAGGGACATCCTCAGCAATTCCCTTGATGACATATACATTTACCCCCACCGGTGGAGTAATTACCCCTATCTCGGTAACCAGAACTATTATCACCCCGAACCATATCGGGTCAAAGCCCAGAGACATAACCAGCGGGAAGATGATGGGGATGGTGAGGGTAATCAGGGCTAGGGCATCCATGAAACAGCCTCCCAACAGGTACATGAGGATTATAATTCCCATAACAGCCATGGACGGAAGGGGTAGCCCGGCTACCCAATCGGACAAGACAAGCGGAATCCTGGCTATGGCTATAAAATGACCGAAGACAATGGCTCCGGCGACAATGACCATTACCATGCACGTTATCCGCAGCGTGTCCTTGATGGCAAAAAGGAACCCCTGCCAGGTCAGCTGCCGTCGGGCAATACCAATGACTAAAGCACCAGCAGCACCTACGGCTCCAGCCTGGGTGGGGCTGAATAAACCAAGAAAAAGCCCACCTATCACCAGAATGACTAAGGCCAGCATCTCAATTATCCCGGTAAGCCCGGCTATCTTCTCCTTCCAGCTTGTTGGTGCCCCTGCTGGAGCGAGGTTCGGGTTGCGCAGGCAAAGAAGGAACACTACAGCTATAAAAAGGATGGCCAGGAGTAAGCCGGGTAAGACACCGGCGATAAACAGTTTGCCTATAGATTGCTCGGTTAATATTCCGTAAACGATAAAAATGGTGCTGGGGGGAATCATTATGCCGAGACTTCCAGCAGCGGCTACACACCCAGTGGCTAGTGAGTCATCATATTTATATCTCTTCATTTCGGGCAGGGCCACCCTGCCCATAGCCGCGGCAGTGGCATTGGTTGACCCGCACATGGCGGCAAAGCCGGCACAGGCGGCAATAGTAGCTATCGCTAGACCACCTCGCCTTTGTCCAAACATTGTATAGCCTGCAGCATAGAGCCTTCGGCTCATTCCTGAGGTATAGGCAATGGCGCCCATGAAAATAAACATGGGAATGACGGTAAGAGAATAAGATGACAGCGTGGCGAAGATATCCCGTGCCAGCATACTGAATCCCGCCTGCGGAGTAACCAGGAAACAGAAGCCGGCGAGCCCGACCAGGGCCATAGTGAATCCAACCGGCATACCGAGCAGGAAAATCACGATCAAAACAACGATGCCGATGATGCCGATGGTAACCGGGCTCACTTCTTCACCGCTTTCAACACTGATTTGAGGAGTTCCACAAGCAGTACCAGGCATACCGGGATACAGCAAAGGGCTATCGCGTAGACAAAGGGATAGAAAGGTATCCCCTGCGTCATGGAGACTTCTCCAGTGTCTTGCAGGACACGCCCGTACTCATAGCTGCGCCAGGCCAGCAGTACAAATAACACTATTCCCAGCAGGTGGACGAACGAAGCGACATAGGCCCGCGCACGCGTGGGGAGACGCATCACAAAAAATTCCACCTGAATGTGCCCGCGTAAAATATAGGTATAGGCGATGGCAAACGCCGTTATCACCACGCCTAAAAAGGCTACTATCTCAATCGCACCCGGAACAGGATTTTTAAAGAGCTTGATTCCAATGATATCAGCGACAACAAGGCCGAGCATAGCAACCAGACCAATACCGCCAACCCAAGAAAACCATCTGCTGAGAAAATGCGCAATTTTTTCCAGGTATCTCAATGCTTTTGGCATAAAAATCCCATTTTGACAGGGGGTGCCCTAGACTAGTAATAATCACACGGGCACCCCCTGCTTCCTTGCGAGGCTAACCAAGTGCTATCGTCTTATTAGTTTCAGGGGTTCAATTCGGACTCAACCCATGATACGCACTCGTCTGCTGTCGGCGCCCTGTCAGCCCAGTAATTGACCCGTTCCACTAGATATTCCTCGTAATCGGATACCGACAGCCCCATATCACCTTTTTCTAACATGTAGGTATCCTTAACTGTTCCGGCCGCAGCTACCCACCGTGCTGTCTCGTCCGGAGATAGTTCGATTACCTCCCGACCATCAAAGGTGAGGAAGTAGTCTATCGCCACCTTATCGTAGTAGCTCCAGACCTTGGCATGCTTATCTTTCCATTCCTCGCACACATCGTTGAAAATGTCTTTATACTTGTTTGGCAGGCTTTCCCATTTGTCTTTATTCATCACTACGAACATGTCAGCTGTGTAGCCCACCTCGTAGCAGGTGGTAATATACTTTACTATATCGGCCTGGTTCCAGCCCTTAAGCACTTCAGGCGGTGTTACGCTGCCATCTATCACGCCCTTGGACATGAGTTCATAGGCTTCTCCCTGGGATGCGGCATACCCGGTGGCACCAAGGGCTTCGGCTATCTGGGCACCAACGCCGGTCGATCTCAAGACCAGTCCTTTCATGTCTTCCAGACTGCGCACCGGTTTATCCACGGTAAGGATAATGCCCGGCCCGTGCGCGTGGAAATACAGGACGTGCACGTCATCAAATTCGGCAGGTTTGAACTCATTATAGTAGTCATTAGCTACCATGCTGGCTACCCAGCCACTGGGGTAACCATGTGGGAGGTCCACCAGCTCGGTGGCCGGGAAACGGCCCATCGTATAGGCCAGAACGGACATGCCAATATCGGATATACCCTCAACTACTCCATCGTAAACCTGTGGCGCTGGCGTTAGTGAACCTCCGGCATAATGAGTAATTTTGACCCAGCCATCGGTTCGGTTTTCTATCTCCTGACAAAATTGGTCAATTAACACGGAGTGTAGATGCGTGGGAGGGAAGAAGTTACTGAAAGTGAGTTCTATTACCTCAGTTGGGGCTGGCTCTCCGCAGCCCCCGGTAAAGGGGAAAATTAATAATGTTACAGCGATGATTGCCAGAAAAATCCTTTTCACTGAATAACCTCCTTGTTTTTCAAATCAGCAAATGACATTTTTTTACACTCACCTGATATCTCATCACCTCCCCAATCACGTCATTACAAGACACCTTGAGATTTACGTAAAAATTAATGGCATGTATAGATTCAATTTCGTTTCTTCATGAACAAGTCTGATGGCTTACCAATTAGAGCACTTTCTATTGTTTCCTGTCAAGTTTGCGTAATCCAAAAAATCATTAATCAGTTCACTGGCGACGCTCGCCACATCGGCACCAGGAGCAACAGGGACATCACACCGCCGGCGGCAGCCAGGACGAACGACCAGCTGAGTGTACCTGTGGTATCGGCTATCCAGCCGGCGATAATCGGGGAGATTATCGAGCCGATGCCCAAATACACGGTCCACAGGCCGACGATGCTCCCGGAAGACTTCTTGGAGAAGTAGTCCGAGGCGGCCGCGGCGTACATTGACCAGGCAGTCCCGTAGCCCAGGGAAAAAATAGCCGTAAATACGAACAATCCTATACCTTGTCCGTACGCCATTCCCAGACTGCCCCCAGCTATCAGCAAGGCACACAGCATCATGACTTTTATCCTGCCTACTTTATCAGAGAGAGGACCTAGGGTAATCTTCCCAACTATGGCGCCTATGCCTATCACGGTTATCAGCCTGGTTGACGCTTCATATGAGAATGCCAATTCCTGTACCGCATAGGTGCTCAAGAATGTAAATGGTATTATTATTGAAAAACCCGTAAGCAGGTAAGCCAAGCCTATCAGCCAGAATCTCCTGTCCCGTAAAAGCCTGATGTATATTGCGCTAACAGGCTCACCAGGATGTTGCCCAAGCCTTTCCTGACGAAGTTTAGACTGCTCCCCCGGGTGATTTCTGACTGCTAAGAAATTTAAGGCAGCCACAGCGAATCCCAACGCACCCAAACTCATCCATCCCGCCCTCCAGTCATACGCTGTGACTATCATCGGCACAACTGTGCTGGTACCAACAATACCGAGGGCGCTCCCCACATCAATAAAAGCCAGTGTCTTACCTCTGTGTTTATCACTGGTCCATCTTTGTGCCAGTGCCATGGTGGGAGCCCAGCAAACGGCAGAGCCGATACCAGCTAATACAAAGAATAGACTAGCCTGAATAATTGATGAGGAATATGCCATGAGGAATGTCCCGATCCCAAATACAGCGACAAACAGGGTAAGGAGCAGACGCACGTTATATCTGTCCCCAAGGAGACCGAGTACAGGAGAAAAGACGGTGTAAGCTATAAAGAACGAGGCGTAAATTACTCCTGCCTCAGTCTTTGAGATGGCCAATGAAGGGAGCATCTCAGGTAGCAGTATACCGTAGCCATACCTGACAGCATATGACACGAATATTGTACAGAAACACGACACTAAGACGGCCAGACGTCTATCCATGTGTACAAAGAACCGCGGGCTACTTATAAAGCCTTACTTTGCGTAAATACGAGTATCCTAATAAGTTATTCTATCATACCTTCACGTTCTGTCAATCACCTTCGGGCTTGTCAATTCTTTGTGGTTTGTTGGACAGGTTGATTACTAAAAAGCCAGCTAACGTGAGTGCACATTCCATCTGATTGTTAAGCCCACTTAACGAAAATCCAATCAATTAGATAAACGCAAACTCCGCTCTGAAAGTTCTATATATTGAACAACTTGGGCTACCAAGTAAACAATAAATCCCCCGGAATTCCGGGGGATTTTTCTATTATAGCTACTAAAGGGTTGTATCTTTTACACTTTCACGGGTACGTATAAAATCGTCAAAGCCGTTAGCGGCCGCTTCTTGAAGTCCATGTGCAACATGGCTATATGTATCAAGGGTTATTAGAATGCTGGAATGGTCTATGAGTCCAGGAGCGAGCTTAAATCCCAGTGTGTATAACGGAGAGGTCTACGTAGCTATAACAAGAGCAGCCTTCAAGCCATTTTCCTTACCAGAAATCCTCAGCTAAGGCAGTTTGTCGATGACTCCAACAATGCCATGATATTGGTTACTGTACGTGAATATATCATCTCCCGGTTTCGACAAGACGCAGCGGATTGCCATAGCGCCATATTTTTTTACCTGTATTCAAACATGGTGCCCCAATTTTCCACCTTATTGAACCGGCTATCAGTAGATTTAAAGTGTATAAGTACCTCAGCGTTATTGAGCTTAGGATTCTGTTTAAATAGAGCCCGGTCACCATACCTGATAGATTCTAAAACAAGCGGCAATTCAGACTGGAAAATATTGTATCGCCACTTGGCCGTGCCGAGAACAAATCCTCCACTGACATGACAATACACCCTCAATACAAAATCATCCACGTCATGAGACAGTTCAGCCAGGACTTCGTCTCTCATGAGTCTGGTATATAGATTGGGAGTTTTTTGGGTATCGTACTCACTGCCTATAGAAAGAAAAAGTTGCCCCGTTCTATCGGAATGAGTCAGGGTGTAGCGTCTCGGCACTATTAAATCTTCCGGAGTAACGCCGGTTAAATAGGTGACATGAAGCTTCTTCGGGTTTAACCGCTGCATACTAGCCTAACTATTTGAACAACGCTGCCCAGACTATCGCATCCAGAATTGCGGTGTGGAAGGCAAAGTACCCGCTACCGACAATCGCCAGCCAGTATGAAACGCCGGGCACCTTGCCTTGTGAGGTAAGAAGCGCCCAGAGGAGAGCGATTGAAGCTAGGCCAACTAGAGCTAAAACCGTACGAATCCAAATCCAAATACCTGCGCTGGGGTTCCCCACGTAGACATTTGTCAGCGGCATCCAGAAGGCCGAGGGTATCAGAATAAGCAGGAATATCACGTAAAAAAGCGTAAAGCCGGAAATACCCGCAATACTCGTTTGCGCCGGGTCAAGCCGGAAGAAGATATAATAAAGAAAGGCGAAATATCCCAGGGCCGACAGAATCATGGAGACGGTATATACCGGCCTGATATTGGCCGGGACGCCGCCCCACAGGACATTCGCCCCACCCGTTTGTCCGCCAAGCCCGAAAATATAACTGCCGATAACGGCGGCTCCCCCGATAACATTGATAATTAGTAGAACTATCTGCTGAATCCCCATGTAATTACCTCCTTCACCCCTTTATTTCAGATCTTCGGATAGCTGCCAGTAATACCCCCGGCCCACCATGGACTCCCAGCCCGGCTCCGAGCTCTGCAATAGCGATATTTTCTTCCTGGATAAATTCATTCAGGCGCTTTTTTAACTGATTAACCTGGTCGGGTACTTGGCTGTGTACTATAACCAGTTTGCTTATCGGTGCATTTTTTTTCACAAAATCATAAATCCTGTCCATACCTTTACTGATGGCGCGTAACAGCCCGGCCCGGACGATTTCTCCGTCGTGAAAGGTAAGCAGGGGCATGACATTCAAAAACCGTGATGCAGCAGCTATCGTTTTATTGACGCGGCCACTGCGGGCCAGGTATTTCATGGTTTCAAACATGCCATACATGCGCACCTCTTTGACGGCTTTATTTGCCTCATTAACCACTTCAGCAAGGCTGGCGCCGTTTTGCGCCGCCCTGGCTGCCGCCGTAACCACCAGTCCTAGGCCGGCGGAGTTAAACTTGGAATCGATAATTTCAATAGGGCACTGGCTCTTCAGTGTTTTCCTGGCCATCGTTGCCGAGTTATATGTTCCGCTTATTTTAGATGATATGTGAATGGACACTATACCTTCAGTATTATCGCAATATTCTTTATATACACTGGTAAAATCTTACGGATTAGGCTGAGATGTAGCCGGATGTAGCGTTGATGAAGTCAGCATCGAGTAGAACTCGTCCCTGGTGATATCGACCCCGTCGCGGTAGGTCTTATCGCCAAAACGCAGGTATATTGGCACTACCCTGATGCCAAGCTCGTTTACCAGACCTTCGGGCATATCGGAGGTGCTGTCTGTTACTACCTGTATTTTCATTTTCCCCTCCACTTACACCAGCCGTAAATTCCCGGCCATTAGCGAAATCCGCTCAACAACTAGGAAGGCATCAGCACCGGGAAGAAAACCTGCCAGGCCAGCAGGGCCTTGGCCGTAAGACTGAGAAGGA
>CAYNDE010000057.1:0-10207 GCA_964395535.1 uncultured Pirellulales bacterium | reverse complement strand
GCCTCCATGCACAAATTATAGATTGCATCGGGTGTGGTAAGGACGGGTTTGAAGACGACCTTGACGGGGATTATGTCTGATTTATTAAGTGCCTGAGCAATTGTCTTGGAATCCTGGTCAACCTGTCTTAAGGTTTTTTCTCCGTATAAATGCTGGCTGCCCGTTACAAACCAGGCTTCGAGGTTTTTTAGGTTTATCATAATTCTGTTCTCCATTAATGTAAATATATGTTGAAAAAGTTCGTTCCCGTAAATTTGCGGTAGCTTAACATAAAACCGCTAAATAATCAAGCGCTCAATTTCAGTTAAGTAAATTAAAAAATGGGCTCTTTTTTTGCTGATTGAGAAGGTTTTATTGCCGTTGGATTTATTTTTTGGATGCAATCTGCTGCAAATTCTTTTCTGCTTAATCCTCGACAGGATTCTCTGATGTTTGTATTATACCGCAGTGTTTTCAGATGTGTTTCTTATAAATTAAATTACTGCCGTTTTTTCAGAAGGAGCAGAAAAAAATGGCAAAATTTCGATATAAGACCACTCCCACGCTGACAGAAAAGGCCCCGCCTGGTATCTGGCACATCTTAACAAACGAGTGCGCCGAACGCTTCGCATACTATGGCTTTACGCTGATTCTCACGGAGTTTATGATAAAGCATCTTGTTGGCGGCGTGATGTCGGAAGGCAACGCGATATCGTGGTATCACATCTTCAAATGTGTAACTTATCTATTACCCCTCGTTGGGGCGGTTATCGCGGATTTATGGTTCGGCAAGTATAGAACGATTATATTCTTTTCGATTCTTTATTGTTTCGGCCTCCTGTTTATGACAATTGACCAGTCAAGAATTGGTCTTTTTTCCGGTATGATATTTGTTGCGATTGGTTCAGGTTTTATTAAGCCGTGCGTTTCTGCCAATGTGGGAGACCAGTTCGGAAAAAGTAATCAGCATTTGATAGTTAAGTTTTATAACTGGTTCTATTTTTCTATTAATATAGGCGCTTTTATTGGGCCGTTTACAACACCGAAGTTGATGAATAGCCCAAACTTTGGTCCAAAGTGGGCTTTTGGTCTGGCCTTTGTGTGGATGGTCTTCGCGCTAATTGCATTTTGGATGGGGCGTAAATTATATGTCCACGTGCCGCCTACAGGAAAAAGTTTTGTCAAGGGAATTTTCAGCGGCGAAGGCCTGAATATTATAAAAAGGATTACAATTTTATTTGTTATTTTATCTGCTTTTTATTGCCTCTATGAATTAACCGGCTCGGCATGGATTATCCAGGTCGAAAAATTAAACAAACACTGGCTTGGTTACAACTGGGAGTCGTCGCAGGTGCCATCGTTTAATGCTTTATTTGTACTGATTCTTATCCCGATATTCACTTATGTGGTATATCCTGTGTTAAATAAGTTTTTCAGGCTTAATGCTTTAAGGAAGATGATTATAGGTATGTTCTTTTTGATTATTCCTTTTTTAATAATAGTTTGGCTTGAATATAAAATCAGGGCGGGCCTGACGCCTTCGGTCGGATGGCAGTTTCTTGCGAATTTTCTTCTGACTGCTGCGGAAGTTTTCGTTTCTATTCCCTGCCTCGAGTTTGCATATACACAGGCTCCTAAGTGGATGAAATCATTCATAATGTCGTTGTATCTTGCAGCCTCTATCGGATTGGGAAATTTGTTAACGTTTATAATTAATAATTTGATAAAGGATAGGGAGTTTTTCAAAGGACCAAACTATTACTGGACTTTCATTATTTTTATGTTTGTCTCATCAATCATTTTTGCGATTTTTGCCGTGTTTTACAAAGGCAAAACTTATACCCAGGATGAAAATGACAGTTCGGATAGTGACAATCCGAATGACGATGTGCATACGGATATGCAGACAGAAACAGAACTGCAATAGAATTTATAATTTTGGATAAGAGGGATAAGTTATGCGCAAGACTTTATTATTTGTGTTTTTGCTTTTTACAGGTTTCACGGCCGCTCAGCCGGCCGGCGAAACTCATCCTTTTTCCGTGTATGATATGCTTGCAATGGACAGAATCTCCGAACCGAAGGTCTCCCCTGACGGCAAATGGGTTGTTTTTACACTGCGAAAAACCGACCTCGAAGCTGACCGAGGCAGAACAGACCTGTGGCTTATCAGCACTGATGGCGATGGCCTGAAGCAATTAACAACCGACCCGGAAAATGATTCCAACCCTTGTTTTTCTCCCGACGGCAAATCAATATTCTTTATTTCCGAAAGGTCTGGCTCATCGCAGGTCTGGCGGCTGCCCATCGACGGCGGAGAGGCCCGGCAGATAACGGATTTGTCCCTCGATGTATCAAATTTAGTTGTCTCACCCGACGGCGGGCATATCGCCTTTACAGTTGAGGTCTTTCCGAACCTTTCAATTGAGAAGACAAAGCAAAAGCTCGACGAAAAGCAAGAGCGCAAATCAAGCGGCGTAATTTACGACAAGATTTTTATTCGTCACTGGGACACGTGGAAGGACGGCCGGCGTTCGCATCTTTTCGTTATGCCCGCCGAAGGCGGCGACCCTGTCGATTTAATGCCCGCCTTCGACGCCGATACCCCATCGAAGCCTTTTGGCGGACCTGAAGAGATTACTTTTACGCCCGACGGAAAGCAGCTAATATTTACCTGTCGTAACGTAGGTCCCAAAGAGCCCTGGTCAACGGATTTTGACTTATACATTGTCCCCATAGACGCCTCGCAAGCTCCGCAGTGCCTGACTATTATCAACGATGCCTGGGATACGACTCCCGCCTTTTCGCCCGACGGCAAAAATCTTGCATACCTGGCAATGACAAGGCCGGATTATGAATCCGACCGCATTAGAATAGTTATACGTCGCTGGCCGGATGGATATGAAAAAATACTTACCGCAAAGTGGGACAGAAGCGTTTCTGAGTTTTGCTGGTCGGCGGATAGCAAGACAATCTATGCAATCGCGCAGAATCTCGGCCAGAAATCACTTTTTGCCGTTGATGTTTCCGATGCCAAGGTTAAAACTCTCATCGAAGAAGGCACAATAAGCTCACCTGCGGTCGCAGAAAATCGTATTATTTATTCTATGAACAACCTGAAAAGCCCCGCTGAGCTTTACTCTGTAAAAACGAATGGTAAAGATATTCAGCAGATTACGAATATCAACGCCGAAAAAGTCGCCGCCGCCCGAATGGGCGACTACGAGCAGTTTTCTTTCAAGGGCTTCAACGATGAGGATGTTTATTGCTATGTAGTTAAGCCTGCCGATTTTGACATGAATCGCAAGTACCCCGTTGCTTTTCTCATTCACGGCGGGCCTCAGGGCTCGTTCGGAAATATGTTTCATTACCGCTGGAATCCGCAGGCCTACGCCGGCGCAGGTTACGCCGTTGTTATGGTCGATTTTCACGGCTCAACCGGTTATGGCCAGTACTTCACAGACTCTATTAGGGGCGACTGGGGCGGAAAGCCCCTCGAAGATTTGAAAAAAGGTTTGGCAGCCGCGCTGCAGCGATATCCCTGGATGGACGCCGACAGAGTTGGTGCGCTCGGTGCCTCTTTCGGCGGTTATATGATTAACTGGCTCGAGGGCAACTGGCCGGACAGGTTTCGTTGCCTTGTCAATCACGACGGCAATATCGATGAGAGGATGGCTTATTTCGATACCGAGGAGTTGTGGTTTCCTGAGTGGGACCATATCGGCACGCCCTGGGAAAATCCGCAAAGCTATGAAAAACACAATCCCGCAAACTTCGTCAAAAACTGGAAAACGCCGATGCTCGTCATTCACGGAGCAAAGGATTTCCGTGTCGCCGATACGCAGGGCATAGGGACATTCAATGCCCTGCAGAGACTCGGTATCGAAAGTAAATTTCTGTATTTTCCCGATGAGAACCATTGGGTCTTGAAGCCGGCCAATTCAATCCTCTGGCACGAAACCGTTATAGACTGGCTGGACAAATTCCTCAAAAAATAAAATCGTATTTATTGAAAAAGAAAGGAGCGGTTATGAAACGTATATCGGTATATGTATCAGAATTTGTCATTTTTACAACCTTTTTATTCGCAACAGGTTACGCCGCCGATAGCTCGCTTTCGCCGGATTTGATTGAGCAAATCCGTTCGTCTTTTCAGATGGACAGCCGATTCCGCGCAATGCGCAACTCTGTGACGAACAATAGTATCAACGAGCTTGCTCTTAATCGTGACATACTTAACGGCCATAATGAGCTCTTCAGCAACAAGGTTGAAACCAAAGGCATCACCAATCAGAAACAGTCAGGCCGGTGCTGGCTCTTCGCGGGTCTCAATGTTTTGCGACCGATTGTCATCGAAAAATACAATCTTGAAGAATTCGAATTCTCTCAGAATTATCTTACCTTCTGGGACAAACTGGAAAAGGCAAATACCTTTCTTGAGACAATCATTGAGTTTAGAGACCGTGACCTTAGGGACCGAAAATTGGATTTTTATCTGCAAAATCCTTTACCCGATGGCGGCTACTGGGAAAATGTTGTTAACCTGATTGAAAAATATGGCGTCGTGCCCAAAACTGTTATGTCCGAAACAAGCAGCTCGGAGGGTACTGCCTTGATGAACAGGGTTATACAGCGTAGGTTAAGAGCCGATGCAGTCAAATTGCGGCAGATGCATAAGGACAAAAAAAGCATCGAGCAGATGCGAAAAGAAAAGCAGAAAATGCTTGCCGATGTCTATAAAATGCTTGTGATAAATCTTGGCCAGCCGCCCGAAAAATTCGATTGGCGCTACGAGGACGCAAACTCTGTTGTCAGTGAGTTGAAAACATACACGCCTGAAAGTTTTTATGAAGAATTCGTTGCTGTGGATTTGCGCCAGTTCGTGGATTTGTATAACGACTCTTCGAAAGATTACGGCAATCATTACGAAGTCGAGGGCACTAAAGACCTTTACGACGGCGAAAACGTACACTTCGCAAATGTTGGCATACAAACCTTAAAGGATATCGCGCTCAAAGCCCTGCTCGATGACCAGCCGGTCTGGTTCGGTGCAGATGTCGGTAAAGACCAGGACAAAGAGCATGGCATAATGGCTGTCGGTATGTATGATTACGAATCAATCTTTGACGTAGATTTGAAAATGACAAAAGCCGAACGCTCCCTGTATCGTGAAAGCACCGTAAACCACGCTATGGTCTTTACTGCTGTTGATATCAAAGACGAGAAACCTGTGAAGTGGAAGGTTGAAAACAGCTGGGGCGATGAAAAGGGAAGCAAAGGTTACTGGACACTCTATGATAGCTGGTTCGATGAGAATGTTTACTCCATCATCGTTAAGAAAGAATATGTCCCCGAGGATGTCTTGAAAATATTCGAAAAAAAGACTGTAGTCCTGCCGCCCTGGGACCCTATCTGGTCTGGTATGAGAAGGTGAATTTCAATTTGGACCATTTTTGATATATGTCTAAAGACCGAGCCCAAGCTGTTATTCGCAAAGGCCCATACCCGGAGCTGACGCCCACCGCGGTTCTGGTAGGTTACCTGCTCGGTATTTTGATTACAATCAGCATCGGCTATGCCTGTCTTATTCTGGGTTTCTCAATCGAGGGCTCCGAGCTTGCTGCCATTCTCGGCTTTGGAATCTTAAGGGGTATCCTTCGCAGAAACAGTATCGTCGAAAATAATATCAATCAGACAATCGCCAGCGCCGTAAACGGCGCATCAGCAGGTATGATGTTCACTGTGCCCGCTTTATTCATACTAAACAAAACCGCTTTTAATCCCGTCCTGATGGTCTTTGCCTGCATCGCCGGCGGCGTCCTCGGTATCGCTTTTATCATCCCGCTTCGCAAGCAGATGATTGACTATGAGCGCCTCACATATCCCGGCGGCGTCGCCGTTGCTACAATCCTCAAGTCACCCGGCGCTGGCATTCGAAAGGCTTTGCTGCTATTAGCAGGGATGGCTGTAAGTGCAGCCGTCCATTTTGCAAGCCAGTATTTCAGTCAGATTAAAGGCATTTCTGCATTCGAAAATTGCAATCTCGGCTCTCTTATTGGCCTGCCCGATTTTATGAACGGTATCTGGTATGTCTCGCTTATGACCGTCGGAGTCGGTTTCATCGCGGGTAAAGGCGGCGTTGCATTTATCATCGGCGGTTTCGTCTGTTACTGGTTCCTCGCACCGATGCTTAACTTCGCAGGACTATTGCCGTCACCGCAAGAGTTGCAGACGCTCGATGTCGCTATGCCGGAATATTTGCGTGCATTCCTCTTCCGCCCTGTTGGAATCGGTATGTTAATAGGTGGTGCACTCACAGGTATCGTGCTTGCCTTGCCGCTTGTCGCAAGTGCCGTCGGCAGTATGCAAAGGGCAGCCAAGGTCAAAGCCGCACACTCCGCCGACGAGATGCCCATCCGCATTTTATATATCGGAATCGCAGGTGCTGCTGTCCTGCTTTTTTTGACCGCAATATTTTCTGTCCGGGAAATGGGAATCCTGAGAGGCTGCTGTATGGCTTTGCTGGGTACCATCTGGATTTGGATAGCAGGAGTTGTGCTGTCGGAATGTATCGGCCGAACAAATTGGTCGCCCCTGAGCGGTATGACACTCATCGCAATAACCATACTTGTTATTGTCGCAAAAGGACTCGGTGACACGCCGGCCATAATCTCTTCTGTTATGGTCGGTGCCGCTGCCTGTGTTGCGATGGCCCAGGCGACAGATTTAATGATGGATTTGAAGACAGGCTATCTCGTCGGCGCATCACCTGTAAAGCAGCAGATCGGACAGTTCCTCGCCGCCTGGCTCGGGCCGATTGTTGTAATCGCCCTTATTTTTATTCTCGATAAAGCTTACGGCCTCGGCTCTGACAAGCTGCCCGCCCCGCAGGGAAGGGCGCTCGCCGGTGTAATTGAAAGTATTCTCGGCGGTGATGTCCCCGTGAAAAAATATATAGCCGGCGCAGGACTCGGTGCTCTGCTTAGTGCAAGCGGTATCGGCGGCCTGGGTATTCTCGTCGGCCTCGGCTTCTATCTGGGATTTAATGTCGTTTTAACTTACACCATCGGAACCATTTTGAGGCTTTTCACCGATTACAAATTTGGAAAAAGTTTTAGCGAAGAAGTCGGCATCCCCGTCGCTGCCGGCTTTATCGTCGGTGAAGCCCTCGTCGGTGTTGGCTTTGCGTTATTTTTTATTATTAAAAGTGCGGTATAAAAATTTACTATGAAAAAAATAGGCTATTTTTTAATTATCATAGGTTTTTTAACTGCTGCATTTGTCGCCGTCCTCTCGAAACGTGATGTAAACTGGCTCTTTTTTTCATTGGCTTTAATGGCAGGGGCATTGGGCGTCTTTCTCGTTCGCTTCTCTTTACATCGCAGCCGGCGCTCACACGAGAAAATCACCTCGAGTCTTAATGATATTGAAAATGCAATCTCAGCGATAGTCAATAACATTACTAATCTTAACTCACAAAAACAATCTATCAATGTTTATGATATCCGCAGCCGCATTGATGAACTTTTCAGTTCTGATTTTGAAAAGTTCGTTGATGCTCGTGAAAGTATAGCTCATAAGTATGGCCTGCAGAATTATGCAGACGTTATGAACCATTTTGCCACAGGCCAGCGCTACTTAAATCGCGTCTGGTCCGCCTCCGCCGACGGCTTCGTAGATGAAGTCAACACCTATATCGAAAAAGCAAGCGAGCAGTTCGCCCTCGCCCGACAGAAAATATCCGATATCAAAAACCAGACCTGAACTTTATTTGTTATACTGTTGTCCTTTCTGTCCTAAGCCGGTTTTGTAAAGCCATACTGCAATCAGGACAAGCAAAATTATTCCCGGCCAGGCCCCTATAGGTTTTTCTAACAGAGCCAGAGGCCTCTTTAATACGATTGGTATTGCGATTAAGACACCCAACAGTGCCTCGCCCGTTATAAGACCCGAGGCAAGCAGAAGCCCTCTCTTGGCACCTTCCTGAACTATTTTTTCATCTGTCTTTTTCTTTTTGTGGTATTTGTGAATGAGGTAGCTGATAATCCCGCCTATAAGTATCGGTGTCTCTAATTCCAGCGGCAGGTATATCCCGATGGCGACAGCGAGTACCGGCGTGCGAAATGAGCTGCCCTTATGGACGAGAATCTCATCGAGTATTATTACAGCAACGGCAAATCCCATCCCGATTGAGACGAACAGCCAGGGGACATTTCCTTCGAAGACCTGTTTTGCGACGGCAGCCATAAGATTTGCCTGCGGCGCCGCCAGAGCGCCTTCTTTGGCTGAGCTGTGTCCGGCAAAGCCGTAGGCCTTGTACAAAAGCATCAGCACAGGTGCCATCACAAAGGCAGCCGATACAGTCCCTATCATTTGTGCTACCTGCTGTTTCCAGGGCGTGTTCTTTAAAATGTAGCCCGTCTTCAAGTCCTGCATATTGTCACCTGCTATCGCCGCCGCACAGCAGACAACGCCTCCGATTATAATCGCCGCCGGCGGCCCGTTCGCTGCCTCTTTTCCCATAAGAACAAGCAGCAGAAGGGCGGAGACTAACACCGTTGCAATAGTCACACCTGATATCGGGTTATTCGATGAGCCGACCAGCCCCGCCATATAACCTGCAACCGCCGAAAACAGAAAACCCGTAAGAACCATAATTACCGCCATCGGCAGACTTACGCTTACTTTCCCCACGAAATATTCGTACAGCAGAAATATCGGGATAATGGAGCCGATTATAAATATCAAAACCCATTTCATCGGCATATCCTGTTCGACCCGCTCGATAGTATGACCTTCGCTGCTTTTCTTGTATGCCTTTATTCCGCTCGAAATACCTTTAACGATTGAGCCGCGAAGTTTGAAAATCGTCCACAGCCCGCCTATCAGCATTCCGCCCACACCTATGTAACGTGTCTGCGACGACCATAATGCATTTGCCCAGTCCACAGCGCTCATCGCCTGGCCGGCAAGCGGATGTCCCGCTCCGTAAACTCCCCACTCGGTGAATTTGCTGCAGATGGGAATTGCTATCATCCAGTTAATTGCTCCTCCAATGAAAATCAGAACAGCGATATTCAGCCCGACAATATAACCGACCGACATCAGGGCAGGACTCAGGTTCGAGCCGAAGTACGCGATGGACCCGCCGAGAGCTTTTGCTCCTTCGATAATGTCCGCCCAAATGTTAAGGCCCGTTGAACCTAATTTAAAAAGAGCTCCTGCGATTGATGAATGAATCAGATACCATATATCGGAACCGCCTCGATATCCAGATTTGAGCACTTCTGCCGTTGCAATCCCTTCCGGGAATTTTAATTTTTCCTCGATAATCAATGACCTTCGCAGAGGTATTGTGAATAAAACTCCCAGCACACCCCCGAAACCTGCGATTATTGTCACCCACCAGAAATTAAAGTCCTTCCAGAAGTCCATTATTACAAGAGCAGGCAAGGTAAATATTACACCTGCAGCCAGCGATTCGCCCGCCGACGCCGCCGTTTTGATAATATTATTTTCGAGAATGTTGTACTTTTTGAACAGCCTCAGGAGGCCCATTGAAATGACCGCTGCCGGTATCGTCGCTGATATAGTCATACCCGCGAACAAACCGAAATACATATTTGCTGCTCCCAGTATAATCGAGAGCACCGCCCCCATTATGACCGCCTTGACTGTTATTTCAGCCAGCGAGTTTTTTTCAGGCTCCATCCTTCTTCTTGCCTCCAATGCTTTTTGAAAAAGTCGGTTTTTATTTGACGAACTGAGCGACAAAATATTTCGCCGTCAACTCCTCTCCCGTCGCTCGTTTTATCATATCGTTCCATCTGTAAACTGCGCCGGCCTCGAAAACATTCTCTTTCAGATATTCACCTATCTCTTTATGTCCCACATAGCTTGCTTCTCTCTCCTTGAGAATGTCGGTGACAATCTTATTATGCAGTTGCGATGCCAGGAGCTCACCCAATACATAGTTGTGATAATAGCAGGGCGCAATCGCAAAATGAATCTTGGCAGCCCAGTCCGTCTGGCCCCTGTCAGGCGGGCGGTTGACAAACTGGTACTTTTCCACCATATCCCACCACAGCTTATTCAAATCCTGCTCAGGATTTGCGTAAAGCTCTTTCTCGAAATTGTACATCACCATCGCCCATCGTGCGAAAATCAGTTGTTTCATCTGCGCATATTTGCCGCTCACATCTTCGATTTCTGCCTTTTGTTCTTCCGT
>CAYNDE010000056.1:7384-10257 GCA_964395535.1 uncultured Pirellulales bacterium | reverse complement strand
TTTGAAAAAGATAATAAGTAGCCTGCAAGAAATATCAGCAAAATCAACCATCGCCTGCTATACCAGGGCCCGCTTTTAAATCTTATGTGCGCAAGGTTGGAGCTTATTGCAGGAAAGTTTGTTGTTAGCATATTACTTTTCCACTAATAATTTGATTTCTTTGGCAAAATCTTCAGGATTGGGCAGGGCAATACTTACCATTTCTTTTGCGTTCTGTACCAGCTCTGTCAATATCTGTTTTTCAATATTGTTCAATTGAAGAATGTCGGGGTAATCGAATTTATTCCATAGAGCTAATAAATCCTTATCAGTTGTATACTTGAATTCTGTCATATTACTTCTTATCAGATATTTTAATGCTTCGGGTTTTGAGATTGGCGATATGTTTCTGAAGCCGCGTTTGAGAAATATGATATGAGAAATTTTAGTCTGAGGGATAATTTTATCCTGCGGTATGTAATCAACCAGTTTTCTTTTCGCTCCTCTGGAAGGGAAAAATAAAAGCTTAAATCTGCTTCCTAAATATTCTTTTCCATTTTTATGTGAAGGAATCCCTGTGGCCGTATAGGGACATCCGTATATCTTTCTTCCATCTGATATGGCGATGTCTTCCGAGACAAAATTGAAGCCGTATTCATTTACCAAAACCGATGTCGTAAAAGTTTTTCCTGTGTCCGACGGCGCAACAAGAAGAACGCCATTGCCGTCTATATCAACACATCCGCAATGAAGTGGAGTCATTTTTGATAATAAAATTTGAACGGTTGCCAGGTTCGATAAAATATCTTCCGGCCGTGCAAATGAACTTGTACCTCGAAGGTTGGACCACGTTTCGTAAGATTTGTTCACCGACAGCATAAACTTTTGTCTGTCAGTTATATCTATGAGAGCTTTGGCAGCGGGCAAAAAGGATAAAGGACGTGTTAGCAAAATCTGTCTTCCTTTGGGTTTTATTGTATTTAGTTTGGTTGATTGATAGTAGAGGACAATTTTACTTTTGTTGTTATCGTTATTATTGGCGTATTTGCAGCCATACTTAAATCCGAACAGGTTCTTTATATTTGACCTGATTTCTAAAATATTCTTTGATGATATATGTTTGTATGGAACCGATATCGGTGTCATTTTTGTCTCTCTATCTTAAGTCTCTGAGCTTGTTGAACTCTGTTTGCCGATTTTTATTTTATTTGCTTTCAATTATTTCAAATTGTAAAGGTTCTATAAGCCCTCTCTTTACTATGTAATAGAAAAGTCCGAAAGTGACGAATGCTTCAGTTGTAATCAGTGAGACGGCGGCTCCAATGTGTTGGTATATTGGTACAAGTATTAATAAAAGTACCAGATTTAAAAGACCTGAGGCCGCAAGCACTTTGGTGCGATCTGATAAGAGGTTGAATGGTATCATAATCTGTGTGCCAAGAATATTATTTATAAATATTATAAAAGGGCAGAAGGCAAGTATTTTTATTATTAAAATCGATTGATAAAACTGGCCTCCAAGTATTATCGTGGTTATTGTTTCCGCGAATAGAAAAATTACTAAACAGCTTGTCAGTATGATTAAGCCCATAATAAAGCCTAAATTGCAGACAATCTGAATGGCTTTATCCTTTGATTCGGAAGCGAGTTTGCTTATTCGAGGAAATATTGTCTGGCCGAAGGATGATTTGAGGTGCAAAAGTGGCAGGATTATTTTTTCCCCAGCGGAATAATAACCGACAATTGTGTTATTTGTAAAGATGCCGAGAATAAATGAAGTGCTTACCGTGTATAAACTTGTTGCAATTGTAGATATAAAAATGTGCCAGCCGTCCCTGAGCTGTTCGATAATGGAATTAATGTTCGGTATAATAAAACGTATATTAAAGTGTTTTCGTACAAACCAGAGCCCAAGCAGACCGGCTGAGACCAGTCCCAGGCTGTTAAGGAGGGGAACGTAAATGTAATTTTCCTGATGTCTGACAAAAATAAATATCGAGATTGTAAAAACTGTCCTTGCCAGGATATTCAGGAAAGTAATGTATTTCATATTCTCCATACCCTTGAAAAACCAGAGAGGGAAAAGTGAGTTGCCGATTATTGTCCCAAAAGTCAGTATATATATTAGCCAGTCGCTTCTAAATTTGGGTATGGCGGCAACAAGGATAAATGTAATTAAAATACTTATTGCTGAAAAACAAAATTTGATTGACATCACAGAACTAAAAATTTCCGAAACTTTATCTTTATTATCTCTGTGAATTGAGATGTTTTTTGTCGCTGAGAAATTAAAGCCGTAATCGGATAGTACCATAAAGTATGATATAAAAGCCTGGGCGAAAGCTATAAGACCGAATTTTTCCGGCCCTAAAACTCTTACCAGATATGGAACGGTAATCAAAGGAAGAATGCAACCGACCACTTGAAGAACGCTTAAAGATACAAAATTTCCCAGCAGTATTCTTTTGCCGGTTATGTCTTTAATAGCCTGTATTTGTCTTTTTATAAAAGAAATCATTACCTTTGGATGTTATAAATGGAATGAATATCGGACGATGGAATTAGTGGATAGGCTTTGTATCTGATTATTGTAAACAGACTCCGTCCCCGTCAGGCACTGTCTGACGCCTTTTTTAATGAAAGAAGCATTGTCTCGTTTACAAACAAAACCCCAGATGAGTTGATACATTTTTTTTACCTTTAATGTAAATATCGGGAAAAATATTTATTTATCTTTAGTAATATATCGAGATGTTTTTGTTTTGTAGCCCGAACGTAAATTTATGTCGCCAGTTGTGCAACGCCGTACTCTTCAAGAAGACGATTGAATAATCTTGCTCGTCTGCCGGCTGATTCAAGGGAGCCGTTTGTGTTGATATCAACTTTTAATTCCA
>CAYNDE010000056.1:0-7284 GCA_964395535.1 uncultured Pirellulales bacterium | reverse complement strand
CGTCTGCCGGCTGATTCAAGGGAGCCGTTTGTGTTGATATCAACTTTTAATTCCAAAGCTGAATCCCTGCGCCTGTCACTAATAGGGATAAACATTTTTATTATATTTTGTCTCTCTGACTCTTCAGCCAGGTTCCCCCAGGTTAGGGTCTTTGTGCTGCCGTCACGATTAGTTAAGGGGAGCAATACGCTGTTAAAATTCATATTTGTTGCAGCTGCACACACCGATTCCCACCACTGACTGAATGTTTTGGCCCTGCAAAAATGAAGTCTTGCTTTTTCAAAGCCCTCTTTCTCGAGCCTTATATGATTTGATAGTATGTGTTTTTTCCTTAAAATAACAAGGATTTCACCGAGCTTGACAAGGCCGAATAATCTGAATGCGAGAAGCAGCAGTGTCAGTATGCATACAAATATCGTTATGCTTTGCATACTGCGCGTGAATATCATAAACATTCCGAAACCGGCGGCAAATAAGGTGATTAGGTATGCGGCTATTACGATGTGACGTTGTTTTAGACCTGTTGCCAAGAGCCTGTGGTGGAAGTGTTCGAAATCAGGTGAAAAAAGAGACCGTCGTTCGAGAAATCTTCGTGCTATGGAAAAAAGTGTGTCGAAGATGGGTATGCCCAGAGCGAGAATCGGCAGAGTCAGGCTCACTAATGCGTGAGACTTTGCTGCAAATATTACACTTGATGATGCTATTGTGAAGCCTAAAAATAAGCTGCCGCAGTCGCCCATAAAAATTTTTGCAGGATTGAAATTAAAAAATAAAAAACCAATCAATGCTCCCAGCAGTGAAGTCATTATTACGCACATCACTATTTGTTCAAAGTGGATTGACAGAACCACCATTACGCCGCAGGCAACGGCACTTAAACCTGCAGCGAGCCCGTCGAGACCGTCTATAAGGTTGACCGCATTGGTTATGCCGACGATCCAGAAAATAGTCAAAGGCCACGAGAACCAGCCGAAATGAAGGACCTGACTTTCACTGAAGCCTATTGAATTGATGCGAAAGCCTAAAGCACATACTACAATTGAGGCTGTAAGTTGACATAAAATTTTGGTCCTTGCACGAAGGCCCTTGATATCGTCTGTCAGGCCTACAAAAAATATAAAAGTAGTAACGCTGAGCAATGTTGTAATTTTCAATTTATTCTCAAGCAAATGACTCCTGACAGTGTTGTCGAACAGAAATAGGGACAAAATAGCTGCCATCATAGGTATATAAATCACAATACCGCCGATACGGGGGATGGGTTTGGAGTGAACCTTGCGCAAATCAGGAATATCGACTACATTAAATTTGCGTGCAAGTTGAATGGCCAGCGGTGCGACCGCCGTTGCAAGTAAGACCGCTCCAAGAAATATAAGTAAGTAGATAACCATTTTTTATAGTTAAGGCAGGTTACTGGTTTTGGGCATACTCCGTCCCCGTCGGCGTACCAACAAGGCTTTTTCTAACACACTCTCATCATGTTTTTAGCGTCTGTTTTTAGCTTCAGCTTCGGCTTACACATTTTTTAAAAGTCAAAGCTGTTCGTTTTTTCATCTTCTGCCGGAACCTGTCTGACAGATAGCTCTGCAATGAGGTTTTCCGCTTCCTTTAGCTCAGGCCTGATTTTCAGACATACTCTTGCTTCATGCATAGCCTCATTTATACGGCCCATCTCCGCAAGCAATTTTGTAAGATTCAATCGCCAGCGCACTACTCCGTAATTTAATGCCAAGGCACGGCTGTAATACTCAGCCGCTGTTGCCTTTTTGTCTTCCTCCCGGCTGTAGATTTCTGCCAGATAGGCGAATGATGATGCTGATGCGCCGGGACGGGCACATTGTTCTTCGAAAAGTTTTATTAATTTTTGTCGAAGTTCATTTTGTAATTCTTTGTATTCGGTATCAATGAGAAGGCTGGAGATAAATTGAATCTTGTTGGTGTCATTGCCGGCTACCGCTACTGCCAGGTCCGGTCGGTCGATGCTGTTGATATATACGTTGACAACATCCTGGAAATATTTGTCATCGAGTTCTACAACTTTCTTGAATTTTTCGAGGGATTGGTCATATTTTTCTTCAATAACGTCAGCATATCCTGCAGCGAAACAGGTTACCGGGTCGCACGGTGCCAGCATAAAGCCTTTTCGTATTTTCTCTAAACCTGCATCATCTTCCAGGATAAACAATTCGAGCTGGCCGAGAACGCAGTAGCTTGGACCAAAGGTTGGGCAAAGCAGACACGCTTCTTTGAGCTGTTCTGCTACGTCATAAGCTGATGGAATTGATTCTTCCGGTATAGCACACCACGGATTCTCGATATTTTTATTTATTGACCGCCAGCGGTAAACGGTTAGCCAGTATTGATATATGGCATTATCCGGCTCAGCTTCGACGGCTTTAGATGCGTATAAGGTTAGCTGATTGTACTGCTCATCGGTTCCCTGCCAGTTATTTTCTGTAAGTTCTTTTTCAGTTTTCTGAACTTCTTTCCAGTTGCCTTCTGCAATGCGTGCATTGTTAGCTCCGAGTAGAGCCCATGTCCAAATACCTATTACGCCGCAGCAGACCAGTGCTTTTAGCCATCTCCGGTTATGTGACGGGTTTTCTATGCGGCTCTGTTCTTTACTTTGCTCTATGTTGGCCAAAGTCAGGATTATCGCGCAGAATATGGCGGACAGAAAGGCGTTTGCCGGCATGTGCTGGCCAAAGTCTGTAATGCTGTGCACAAGTATTGCGATTAGACCGAAGCCCAGTCCGTATGTAATACCGCTTATCGTTCGGTTTTTGCTGCGTATGTTTTTGGTATAGCCGGCCGAGATAATTATTCCGAGAACAATCAGTGTCACTAAGCCAGCCAAACCGGTCTCTTCAAGCACCTGAACATATTCGTTTTCCACATGTGAGGCAGTGGCCGTTATAGTTGAGCTGTCATACATAGGGTAAACTACTTCGTGTGTCCCCATGCCGGTCCCAAGAACAGGAAAACGTCTGAAGCAGGCCGTTAAGTCCTTAACTATCTGAAGGCGATTATTATATGGGTCTAAGTTTCTCAATGATGCAAGCCGCTCATATACCGCATCAAAGCCTGTATATAAAATGCATACGAATGCTATAAGTGCAGTCAGTGCCATTAACCAGCCGTATCCCTTGAGTGATTTCCTAAAACTAACAATTATGGTTGTAACAATTCCTGCAGCCAGCATCGATATCATCCCGCCACGGCTTAGTGAGGTAAACACCGTTGCCGCACCGAGGCTTATTATGGCAATAAGCACCCAGATTGTTTTCGACGTACCGGAGCTCAGGTATTCGAACACAGCGGGTGCTTCCATTCTCTTGCTTCTGAAAGCCTCGTTGAGTTTTACCATAAGCAGTCCCAGAGCCGCACCTAAGGATAGATTCATAAATTGTCCGTAATGACTGTGATTAACGAAAGGCCCTGAACTGGTAATTCCTTTCTGAAGAGGTATCAACCAATATATTTTACCGTTACCGAAAAGCTCATGGGCTAAAGCAAGCAGAGCTACGAAACCACCAATCAGAGTAATGGCCCATAGGATACGTTTTATTTGGTTTATGTTTTTGAAAGTATTGAGGGCAACGAAGAACACAGCGGCGAGTGCAAGCAGAATCCGCAGGTCGTGCCTTGTTGCATTGGGATAAAAGCTTAATGTCATCGAAGAGAGTCTGTCGGGCTGCTGGATATCGCTCAGCAGCTCTGTTTTTAGCGCTGTCGTGTTTGGAGATATCAGGCTTACCACGCCGGCGGGTAATGGGATAAGCTGAACTATTACAATAATAATGAATATCGCTGCCGGGATATATGCCCGGCTTGGTATTATCCTGAAGTCCCGATGGACGCCGCGATACAAATATTTTAATAAAAAGCAGATGCTGATAGCCCCTGACAGGACAATCACTATTTCCCTGGCCCAGTTCTTATCCGCTCCGAACGCAAAAGGCATAAATGCCAGAAGTGCTATAAGCAGCAGTTCGATTAGCTTCTCAGACTTACCTGTTTGATATTGTACTGAATCTGCCGATGTCTTGTATTTGTCCATGTTTCCCCCCAATGGATTTATAGTACGGCACAGTTAATATGTCTTTTCCTTCCAGAACTCTTGACGGATTTTCAATGCACACCAGATGCGCTATGTTGTCTCCGAGTTTTGCGCGAATGAGCTCGAACGCTGCTCTCATACACGGGCATCGACTGCCTGTATTGTGGGAATCTGTTGCTACGAGCAGGGGTGCTCCTGAGCTTAACAATTGCCATGCGTTCTTTTTAGCTATTGGCCCGAATCGGCCTTGAAGGCTGCCCGCTGTTATTTGAATGCCGGCCTTGTTCTCAATCCACTTGGTCATAAGCTGTGGTTTCAAAGCCAGGACCGGATGGCGTTCGGGATGGGTGATAATTGCCTTTATGCCAATAGACAAAAGTTCGATAAGCAGTGGTTCGATATCTATATAGATACTATCAGGCGGTTCAAGCAGAATATACTTTCTGCCGTCAGCAAGGCTAAGAACCTCATCATCTTTAATCAGCTGGCATATCCTTTCATCTACTTTGACGTCGGCACCAGCAGCTACACTCAGAGCAATATTATTATTTTTCAGCTCTTTGTTGAGAGTACGAACTTTTTCTCTTATTTTTGCAGCATTATTTTCTCTGTTGAAGCGCCCGAGCTGATGGGGCGTCGCTATTACAGTAGTTATTCTATCTCTTACCAAAGCCTGGCAGAGAGCAAGTGACTCTGTAATTGTTTCCGGACCGTCGTCTATACCCGGCAGGCAGTGGCAGTGTATGTCGGTGAACTGGCCCCTGTTAAGCACATCGAAGTTCATTTGCTCTTTCATATTCAGATTTGCAGGGTGCGTTGTCATTTTTTACCACTATGGTTTTATCAGATATAAACCTTCCATAATTTATATTGTTTTAAACATAAACTTTTTGCTTTGGTTTTTTTGACTCTTTTTCTTCTTTTTCCTTCTCATCGTAATAACCATAGCCGTGTCCATAACCATAACCGTACCCATACCCATAACCGTAGTATCTGCTGTGGTATCCGTATCGGCCGTGTTTTTGCGGAACATCGTTGACGACTACACCGAGAAGGTGAGAGCCGACATTGATTAAGCTATCACGCGCAAGCTGGCTTGGTTTTCTTGTGCTTTTTTCTGCCCTCAGAACAAGAATTGAAATATCGCAGATTGCACCGAGGATCTGACTGTCAGCCACAGGCATTACTGGCGGGGAATCTATAATGATGCGGTCGTATTGTTCACATAGTTTATTGAGTATCGTCAAAAATGCATCACTTTGGAGCAGCTCTGACGGATTTGGTACCTCGTTGCCCCGGGGTAAGATATGGAGGTTTTCTATTGGACCTTGTTCGATAGCCTCGTTGAGAGTAATATTTCCGGTGATTGTATTGGACAGGCCGTTCTCATTATCGAGTTTGAATATTTTATGTTGAGTTGGTCTTCGAAAATCACAGTCAACGACA
The DNA here is from genome assembly GCA_964395535.1 of uncultured Pirellulales bacterium. Taxonomy (GTDB): domain Bacteria; phylum Planctomycetota; class Phycisphaerae; order Sedimentisphaerales; family Anaerobacaceae; genus CAYLMG01. The sequence continues at coordinate 1,778 of CAYNDE010000056.1, read as the reverse complement.
ATCGTTTTTTGTCCAGCCTGTGCCATTGCAAGTGCTAAATTGCTTACTAATGTGCTCTTACCGTCTCCCTGAGTAGGTGATGTGATAAGCAGGGTTTTTGCTCTGCCCTTTGGTACACCGAAAAATATCGATGTTCGTATCGTTCGATAAGCCTCAGCTGCAGCGGATTTCGGTTTTAGACAAACCTTTTGTCCTCGCTCTATAAGCTGTTTGTACCCTGTCTCTTCTTTATCTTCGCCAATTTCAGAATTCTTTATTTCTGTTATTGTCGTGCTGCGGGTTACAAAGTTGGTTATTGTCTGATAAGCTTGAACTACTGCTAACTTAAATTCACCCCAGCCATTACCATACTTTCTGGAAACGATGTCCTTGTCCGCCTTGTCTTCGAGACCTCTCTTTGCTGGTTTTGGTTTAATTTTGACTAAGGATATCGTTGTTCGAGTCGCTTCATAAAGCCTTAACGCTGCAAGCTTTAGCGCAGCAAGGACGTCTTTTATTTTCTTTATATCAACTTTTTGGCCTGAGATGGATGGAACTATTCCGAGAATCGGGATACCGATAACCTCGGATATGTCTTCGGTTGACCGCAGTCTGCAGTCGAGCTGTTCGCGAACGAAGACCAGACCGCTGCTTATTATTATACCAAGAATAAAAGCCATTGCCATTACCTTGGTCTTGTTTGGTTTGGATGGTTTGTCTTCGATACGCGCAACTTCCAGAATGCTTATGTTCAAAGCGCCTGTATCCTCTGTGATATTCAATTCTTTAATTCTTTCATCGAGTATATCGCACAATCTTTCTGTTCTTTTAAGCTCGGAGTTCAGAACCGAATATTCAGCGTTTTTAACGCCTATGTCCTTTGCCGCATATTTTTGTGCGTCGAAACTTTTTAGCAGCTCATTTTCTGTTTCCATCGCGGTCAGGTATTTTTGTTTCATTATATCAATGTAGTTTTGTGCGAATGTTTGTATATGCTCTTCGAGGTCATTTTTTGTCTGGTTTATTTGGGACTCTATGGATTGAATCAAAGGGTGGTCTTCTGTGTAATCACGCAGCTTCTCTTCCAGTTCGGTCTCAAGATCTCTTAATTGCGATACTAATACAGCTTCGTTATTTGTGGCCAAGATAGCTGATGCTATTGATGGCTGTGCCGCTGCGAATTGTTTAATCTTGGCCGGCTCGTCTATCATTCTCGCAATTGCCTCGTACTCGGCTTTCGCATTTATTGTGGCGAGCTGTGCTTCTGTCAATGCCCCTGAGAGTTTGGAGAGCCTTTGAATCGCAATATGGCCCCCGTTGTTCTCCTCGAAGCCTAACATCCCGTTTTGTCTGGTAAACTCAAGCATTTCTTCAAACCGCTCTGTTAGTTCTTGGTCGCGCTTGGCTTTTTCTTTTTGAAGGATTTTTAAAACCTCGAGGACTGTGCTCCGCTTGTGAGTTGAATGGTATTCGACGTAGGAGTCTATTACGAAATTTACCAGTTGTGCGGCTTCTTCGGGATATGGGCAGTCGAATGAAATCGTGATAATGTCGTCTTTTTTCCCGACATCGACATTTATGTTGTTCTTTATGTATTTGACTAAGTTGTCGATTTTGGTAAAAGTTCGGAATCTTCTTATTTGTGGATTTTTGACAACGCCGGCTATCAGGGGTGTGGACTTTATCAGTTCTTTTTGAGTATAAAGGTAATTCTTCGAACCCGTCATAAAGCCTTCATATTCGGAAATAATCTTCGGACCGGTTTGTTCAACGTATAGTCTTGCCGAGCTCGTATATAT
>CAYNDE010000055.1:0-10260 GCA_964395535.1 uncultured Pirellulales bacterium | reverse complement strand
TTACCACTATTGCGGCACTGGCAATGATTAATATAAAGGATTTAATTAACAGGTCTGAAGGTGTCCGCGCGATGCAGCAACTCGGCGATGGATTGTTAAGCTATCGACAGCAATATGGCTACCTGCCGCCGGAATCCTACCTCGATACAATCAAAGAGAATGTCCAGGGGCGTGTGCGACTGGGCAAAATTCAATACAGAGCTCTCTGGATTACACTCGAATCAGAACCAAACGAAATCCTTGCATACACAGAGAAAAATTACAAATCGTTACTCATAAACGATGGTTATATCTTTTTATTACTGAACGGAAACGTTGACTGGATGGAAAAAAACAAGTTTGAGAAACTGCTTAAAAGCCAGCAAAGCCCGATGGAAATTAAAACAACAGAATAAAATGAAAAAGTAAAAACCAGTTTATAAATCGCTTTCTACTTTTTCCTTTTTCTTGCCTTTGCCCTCAACAACATCAGCTGTCTGAAGACCCTCAAGTTTCAAATGCTCCTCATCCTGAACATCAATCTTTATAAGATTTTTTCCCTTAAACTCTCCGCGAAGCATCGCTTCCGACAGGGGGTCTTCTATATAGTGCTCAATAGCCCTTCGCAAAGGCCTGGCCCCGAATTCCGTACTGTAACCCTTTTCAATTAGAAACTCCTTGGAAGCATCTGTCAGTTCCATCCTGAAGCCGTGCTCAATTATCCTTTTGAAGACCTTCGCCAACTCATACTCGACTATGGTCTGCAAATCTTCTTTTGTCAGAGGCCTGAACACTATTACATCGTCAAGACGATTCAAAAATTCCGGCCGGAAATGGTGGTCTACCTCCTTTTGCAGAACGTCCTTCATCTTCTCATAGTTTGCCTCAGCAGTCTTTTTTGCGAAACCGAAACCAGCTTGATTCTTTATCAAATCGGCCCCGATATTGCTTGTCATAATTAGAATGACATTTTTGAAATCGACATTTCTTCCGAAACTATCAGTCAATCGTCCCTCATCCATAATCTGCAGCAGCATATTGTAAACGTCCGGATGCGCCTTTTCGACCTCATCCAAAAGCAGCACTGCATAGGGCCTGCGTCTTATCCTTTCTGTCAATTGCCCTCCCTCTTCATATCCGACATATCCCGGAGGTGCACCTACCAGCCGACTAACATTGTGTTTTTCCATAAACTCACTCATATCGAGCTGAATAAGTGCGCTTTCATCGTTGAACATAAACTCCGCCAACGCTCTTGCAAGCAGGGTCTTTCCAACACCGCTGGGCCCGAGGAAAATAAAACACCCAGTCGGCCGATTCGGGTCCTTCATCCCGCTTCTGCTGCGTCTGACTGCCTTCGCCACCGCAGTAATTGCCTCATCCTGAGAAACTACCCGCTTATGAAGCTCAGCCTCAAGCTCCAAAAGCCTCTGGGCCTCTTTTTTCTCGAGCTTGGTCAGAGGAACACCGGTCATTTTGCTGACCACCTCTGCAATAATCTCATCATCAACCACACCAGCAGAGGCTTTATTCTCCTCATACCATTTCTTTTGAAGCTTATTTTTCTTATCCAAAAGCTGTTGCGCTTCATCCCTCAACGACGCAGCTCGTTCATAGTCGGCGTTCTTAACCGCCTCATCTTTCTGTTCCTGAAGCCTCTCAATTTTGTCGTCGATTTCCGTCAAATCAGCCGGCGGTGTCATATTCTTAAGCCTCACTCTCGCCCCGGCCTCATCGACAACATCTATAGCCTTATCAGGCAGGCATCTGCCCGTGATATATCTGGTCGATAATTCCACCGCCTGATATAGCGCCTCATCAGTAAAACGGACTTTGTGATGCGCTTCATATCGGTCCTGCAGTCCTTTCAAAATATCGAGAGTCTCGTCTTTTGACGGCGGGTCAACAATAATCGTCTGGAAACGTCTCTCGAGAGCACCGTCTTTTTCAATATATTTTCTGTACTCATCAAGAGTCGTAGACCCGATGCACTGGACCTCACCGCGGGCAAGTGCGGGTTTTAATACGTTTGAAGCATCGATAGCTCCCTCGGCTCCGCCGGCACCAACCAAAGTATGCAGCTCATCGATAAACAAGATTACATTTTTATCTCTTCTTACCTCGTTGATAACCGCCTTTATACGCTCTTCAAACTGGCCGCGGTATTTTGTGCCTGCGACCATCATCGCCAGGTCAAGCACCACTATGCGTTTGTCTTTAAGCAGTTCGGGCACGTGTTTTCCGACTATATTCTGGCTGAACCCCTCCACTATGGCCGTTTTGCCGACGCCGGCCTCGCCAAGCAAAACCGGATTATTTTTAGTCCGCCTGCACAGAATCTGAACCAGCCTTTCTATTTCATTTCTCCTGCCTATAACGGGGTCCAGCTCTCCATCAGCCGCCAGCTTTGTAAGGTCCCTGCCGAAACTGTCCAGTGCCGGTGTCTTGCTCTTGGGTTTGGCTCGAGTTATTGACGGCTCCATCTTCATATCAAAACCCGCCGCTGCCTCATCAACTCCCGCACCGAGAAGATTCAGTACCTCCTGGCGAACATCTTCGAGCTTCAATCCAAGATTCATAAGCACCTGAGCAGCTATTCCCTCGGCCTCACGAAGCAGGCCAAGAAGAATATGCTCGGTACCTACATAATTGTGATTAAGATGCCTTGCTTCTTCGATTGCATATTCAATGACTTTCTTGGCCTTTGGTGTCTGGGGCAGCTTACCCATCGTAACCATATCAGGCCCGCTGTGAACGAGCTTTTCAACTTCAATACGAAGCTTCTTAATATCCACATCAAGATTTTTTAGAACGGTAGCACCAACACCGCTGCCCTCCTTAACAAGACCAAGAAGGATGTGCTCAGTGCCTATGAATTCGTGATTGAAACGCTGGGCCTCCTGATTGGCCAGCGCCATAACCTTGCGTGCACGGTCTGTAAAACGCTCAAACATCTCTTACCTTTCACAAATACTAATGCGGAAAAACCCGCCATAAACCTTAATTATACCATAACAGTACAGTTGCGGCTGTCAAAACTTTCGAAAAACCGCAAAAATAAAATTCCAATTACCCTGTTTACCTATTTGTTTTTATTTTAGAAACCTGAATAATGTTCGTTCTCGGACGTTATTTTTCAGGCAGGTATGGTTTTTTATCGTCAAAAACAAAGACCATCTTTTCGGTTACACAGCCAAAAATCAAATAATCTCACGACTGAAACCCCACAAAAGGAGGCTTTTTAAAAAAATTTGTAACTTTTTTGCATAACAGCCGTCTTTTATGGTATAAAGCAGTTTTTTAAGACCCATAAGAAATAACTTTTCAACATTTATTTTAAGGAGGCACTAAAAGTGACTGTATCAAAAAAATTTAAGAATGCCGTCATTATCACCATTGCAGTCCTGATTATCTCAGTTTTCGCACCGCCGATTCAAGCTGATGAGCCGCTGAAGTCAGCACCGGCTGATACACTTTTCTACGTCCAGATTAACAATCTCGATTACACGCTCAGCCAAACCGACCAGTTTCTCGCAGGCGTTTCACCCATACCGCTCGGCCTGCAGATGATTGTACGCATGCAACTCGCCCAGATGCTGGGAAATCCGGCGCTTCCCGGCCTGAACACAGCCGGCGGCTTTGCTGTCTTTGCCACAGTCGAAGGCGGCGAGTTGAATGAAAATTCCATAACAATACTTGCACCTGTCAGTAACTACTCCGAATTTATCAGTTCAAATACCAATCTCTCGGAGCCGGACCCAAACGGCATTTCCGAAATTAAAAACATCGGTGGTTTCGTCACTCAAATCGGCAGCTTTGCCGCAATAAAACCACCAGGTGCTTACGATAGGCTGATTGCTGAAAAAAAATCGCTTTCTTCCGGCAGTTTCGAATCGCTCGCAGATGTGCTCGATACGACTCAAAAATCAGAGGCTGCAAACACGCCTCTCTGGGTTTACTGCAATATGGAGCTTGTGAATAAAACTTTCGGTCAGCAAATCGCTCAAGCATTCGAAGAAATGCAAAAACAGATGGAGCAGATGCCGGCCGGTATGCAATCCCCTATGCAAAATCCTGCAGAGATAATGAAGATATATTACGAGGGTATCAAGGCTTTTCTCGACCAGTCAAAATCGGTAACGCTGTCCTTAACACCCAAGCCGGACGTCTTAAAAATCAGCGAAACAGTTACCGCCCTGCCGCAAACAGCTCTGGCAGAGCTGTTCACTAAAGAATCAACCGCAAAAACCGACAACAAGTTGCTCTACTATCTCAAAGACGGTTCGATGTTCAACATGACCGGCAACATATGCAGCAAATACAATACGCTCGGTATGGACTTCTTTATGAAAATTTTCGGAAAAAACATTACAGAAGAGCAAAAAGAGAGGATTAACAATTACTTAACCAACTATGCAAATGTTTTTAGCGGCTCCTTTGCGGGCTCCTTCACCATAACTCCAAAAAACCAGCCAATATTTGCTGCTGAAGCTATTTATGAAGTAAAAGACAAAACCAAATTCGATGAGGTTATGAAAGAGGGTATGACGTTCCTCGAAGACTCAGGAATGACCGAGTTCTACAAAAATATGGGGCTCGATATATCAAGCGTCTATGCACCGGACGTCGACAGTTATAAAGGCTTTTCGATAAACTCGGCTAAATTTACAATGAAGGTAACCGATGTAGATTCCCCTGAAGCACAACAGATGGCACAAATGATTGAGAAGATGTACGGCGAAGGTTTTGAGACAAGATGGGCACTTGTCAATAACCTGTGCGTATATGCGATGGGGGCCAACGCTGATACACAAATAAAAAAGCTTATCGATGAAGTAACAAATCCGGGCTCGAAAGAAATCTGTTCTGAAATAAAAGCCGCCACGGCACTGCTCCCCGGTTCAGAAAATGCAGATTTATTTATGACTTTCAACCTGCTGAGAATTTTCAAAGCAATACCGGATATGATGGAAATGATGTCAATGCCTATGCCTATGCCTGAAATGGATTTTGAGACCATAAGCAACTTCGTCATAGCCGCCAATACCGGAGAGAATAAACTCACCGTTGATGTTGCAATACCCAAACAGCATCTTATGGAGATAATGCAGGCCGTCCAGATGATGATGATTCATAGCCAACAGATGCAGGCAAGCAGAAACGCTACAATGGCAACTCTTAAAACGCTGCATAATGCTGTGATTAATTTTAAGATGGATACCGGCCGATATCCAACCAAAGCCGAAGGACTCAAAGTACTAATTGAAAAACCTGCTAATGTCGAAAATTATCCAACTGGCGGATATATCGGCAGCACACAACTGCCAAAAGACAGTTGGGGAAACGATTTTCTGTACGAGCTGGAACCTGAAGACGGAACACCATTTTTAATAAGAAGTTGCGGCCCCGACGGCAAGATAAAGACCAGCGACGACCTGCTAAGCACCGACAACAACGGATGCTAAATGCCAAGGTAAAATAATTACAGGTTCGTCAAGATTTGTTGAAAAAAGGCGGGATACTTCTTAGACAAGTATCCCGCCTATTATATGTGACAATACCAAAGTTTTTACCGGTAAAACCTGCCTGGCAACCAAAAACGACAAGCCCATAAAGCAATTACAAACTCAGATGTCTTTTTCTTCGAGAAGCCTTTTTAGATATTCGTTTTCTCTACGGGTTGCCTCAAGGTCGAAGGCCTGGTACTTAATGCATACGCGCAGATAGTCCAATGACTCCTGCAGCCCATCAACAGTTTCTCGTAGCCTCCTTTGGCTGCTACATGCATCTTTGGCTAAGCTTTGCAGTCTATTACGCTTAGCACAAGCCGGCCGGTCAAATTCCCTGGCCAATTCTTTTAACTCATTTTTCAGCTTCGTTTTATTCATTACCCGCCTGCAACTCAACATACTATACATCAATAATCAATTATGGCTTGTATGTTCCCGCCTAAAGAGTTATCCAAATCCCTTCCTGCTGGTAAATTTACAAAATGTGCAAAAACCATACCCATACTATATAATATCAACAAGTGAGCAAAATTATTTTAACCACCGCTTCATAGCCCGCTAAAGCCTATCTGCAGCCCTGCTTAGCAGCACCTTTTGCCTTTTTCAAAATAAGGGGATTTTATTGGTTACGCCTCTGTGTTGCCGAAAAACAACACAGGCACTTATTAAAAAACCAAGGCGTGTATATAACAACATAGGCAAAAAGCCCTTAAAAGGCCGTTGCTTTTTATAAACAAGGCCGTTGTTTTTTTAATACATACCATAGTAAAAAACGAAATCCATTGTAATTATAGCTGCCGTCAAGCTATAATCTCAAACATGAAAAATGCTGCATTAAGCGAGCTTTTCGACCAGATGGCGGACATTATGGAAATCCTTGCCGAAGACCGCTTTCGCATTAACAGCTACAGGAAAGTTGCACGTCTTATAAGGGATATGCCTACCGATATAGAAGAGATGCTTTCAACAGGCAAACTTGCAAAAACGCCGGGCATCGGAAAATCAAGCCTTGCAAAAATCGAGGAATTTGTAACAAAGGGCACAATAACAGCACACCAGCAGCTTTTAAAAAAGATACCATCTGAACTACTCGAACTTCTAAAAATTCCCGGCGTGGGACCAAAAGGCGTGAAAGCCCTATATGAAAACTTACAAGTTAAATCGATGAAAGACCTCAAAAAGGTACTTTCAAAAAATTTAGTAGCTGAACTGCCCGGCTTCGGTGAGAAAAAAGCTGCTGCAATCGCAAAAGGTATAGAATTTCTCGAAAAGTCAACAGGACGAATTCTGCTCGATGAGGCGTTGGAAGCGTCAGAATTAGTAGGCGAATTTCTTGAAAAGCTTTCCGGAATCAAAAAGATACAGCCTGCAGGCTCGGTAAGACGAATGGCTGAGACTATCGGAGATGTTGATATACTCGTTGCAGCCAAAGACGGCAAAAGAATCATACAGGCCTTTACAGGTGCAGAGTTTGTACGGGAGGTAATTGCGTCTGGGCCAACTAAAGGCTCTGCTATTGTACAGACGGAAGCCTGTCCGGTACATGTTGATGTGCGGGTCGTACCGAAAGAAAGCTTCGGCGCTGCGGCACAATATTTTACCGGCTCGAAACAACACAACGTGCGATTAAGAGAGATTGCTCTAAAAGCAAAACTCAAATTGAACGAATACGGCCTGTTCGACAAAAAAGATAAGATAATTGCAGGAAGCAGTGAGGAAGAAATCTACGAAAGGTTGGGACTTGATTATATTGACCCGCTGCTGCGAGAGGACAGAGGCGAAATAGAGGCTGCACAGAATCATAAACTTCCAAAATTAGTGCAGCTTAAAGATATAAAGGGCGACCTGCATATGCACACAAATGCTTCCGATGGCGACAACAGTATAAAGGAGATGGCAGAAGCTGCAAGGCAGTTAGGATATAAATATATCTGCATAACCGACCATTCCAAATCATCAGCGATTGCAAACGGTCTGTCCGCGAAAAGACTCGCTAACCAAATCAAACAGATACACAAACTCAATGAGAAAATAAAAGGTATCAGGATTCTTGCAGGCTCAGAAGTTGACATCCTCGCCAACGGCTCAATTGATTTCGATAATAAATTGTTAGCCGATTTGGACTTTGTAATAGTATCGATACATTCCGGTATGGCAAGCTCAAGGGAAAAGGTAACTACCCGCACACTGAAAGCGATGGACAATCCGTATATAAACTGCATTGCTCATCCGACCGGCAGGTTGTTAGGACAGAGAGAGCCGATGGACATCGACATCGCTGCGGTAATCAAGCAGGCGGCTGAAACAGGCACTGCACTTGAAGTAAATGCAAATCCCTGGCGGCTGGACCTAAAAGACATACACTGCAAAATGGCCGTCGAAGCCGGCGTGAAACTTGCAATCGGAACAGATGCTCACAATACCGAAGGTCTCTGGCTAATGGAATATGGTGTTGCAACAGCAGGACGAGGCTGGGCAACAAATGCTGATGTACTGAACACCTTAACCTTATCCAAAATCCAAAAGTTTGTTAAAAACAAAAGACCAAAATAAAAGATTAAAAATCAAAGATAAAATTGCAAAATGAAATAGCATCAGCTAATCATAAATAGGATATTATTAAAAATGATTAAATTGAAGAGATGGATGTGGATAGTTCTTATACTTAGCATAATAGTTTTCGGTATATGCATTGCTTACTTCGCAGCGCTCCGTGGACTACGAGAATTCTTCTATCCCAAGCCAATGTCTCTGCCAATGGTTGTTGATAAATCGTTAGAAGATGTTCTTCGGGATCTAGACACAGTACTGTCAGAAAAAGTTCCGTCGGTTGCAATTCGACTTCAGGCTGGATTGTCTTCGAGAGAAATAGATGAACTTGAAAAGAAAGCTGGCATAAAACTCAATGACGAACTTAGAACCCTATATATTTGGCACAACGGATGCCAAGCCAATGAGAATCAGAATTTCATACCCGGCCATATTTTCCTGCCTTTGGACGCTGCTATCGAGCAATACATTATTTGCAAGCAACAGCTAAAGTCTGCACCCCTTCTCCAACGTATCGCTTTCAATATTTTTGCCGGTCACAGGAAAAACTGGATTACAATCTTTGATGACCTTTGTGGTGATGGCTATTTCTATGATCCGGACCGTAATAGCAACGAAGGCTGCGTATTTTATCATTTCTCCGAGGGTGGCTATTACTTCTTTTTCCCTTCACTGAAAAATCTCCTCACCGCTATAACAGAATGTTACAGACAAGGTGCTTACTTTCAGAAATCCGGCTCGAATCTATTAGAAAAAGACTACGAACACTCCGAGAAGATTTTTGCTGATTTCGGCACCGCCTGCTGGTAAAGCTAAAGCGAATATAGAGCATGGAACAAGAGGCAAAAATATCCTCAAAATCACCTAAAATCTTACTTACTGGTCTGCCGGGCTGCGGCAAGACAACAGCAATAATGCAAATCTTAGAAAAATTAAAAGGCAAAAATACCGCCGGCTTTTATACACAGGAAATCCGCGAAGGCAATACACGAAAAGGCTTTCGCTTCAATCGTCTTGACGGGCATACAGGAATATTAGCACATATAAATATTAAAACTTCTTACAGGGTCGGCAAATACAGAGTGAATCTCGAAGAGTTTGAAAAAGTCATTGTGCCGGTACTGAATCCCGAAGACGATGCACAGATTTTCATAATCGATGAAATTGGAAAGATGGAATGTTTTTCGGGCAAATTCGAAAGCGCCGTCCGCCGGCTCTTCGATTCAGATAAAACCATCATAGCAACCGTAGCACAAAAAGGCGACGGTCTTATCTCTGAGATAAAAAACCATCCGGCAGCCAGACTGTTCAATCTAACAATTCAAAATCAAGACAGTGTTGTAAACGAGATTATAAAAGCTATTATCAAATCTGCTTCAGGTTTCGCGCAGCTTTATTGACATCCGCAGCACTATCAAAAGCGAAGTAAAAGACAGCACTTTTGCCAACAGCCACGGCAGATAAGCCGCGGATGTTGATATCGGCCTCTGCAATTTTCTTAGCAATTGCAGCTCCGAGACCGGCTTTGTCTGCAGCGGCAAGACGCAAGGCAAATAAAGCCTTGGTCTTTTTGAATCCGGCTTTTTTGGCTGCCGCCGTTTGCTTGCCTGTTTTGATTGGTGCGGCAAATACTACACCCTGACCCGGTTTTTCCGGCCGCCTGCGGGCAAGCAAAAATTCAAGGCGAGCACCTGCTCTGGCTAAGGCTTCAAGCTTTTTAGCCAATGCGCCGGGCCGGTCCTCAATACCGGCAACCCAAACATCGATACGCTTAACGTCAGCTTTCATAATTTGACCTCCTAAAAATTTTTAATAAAACAATTATAAGTTTGCTGACTTTGTAACACCCTGTCAACACCTTTGGCAGATAAATCTAAAAAATTTACGGGCTGATAAAAGATATATAAAATGCTATCATAATGGTTTGTATTGTCTTGTCAGCCGACAATGTTTTATTTGGTGCACTTAAAAATGAACGAGGCAAAACTGCTTCTTAATGCATATTACGAGGCTCTTTACGAAAAGCTCGAATCCAACAAAAAAAGCCTGCAGGTAATAATAAGGCAATTACTAACAGACGAAACAAAAAGGCAGGGCTTTGAGAACTTCAACGATGACAAGTTTGCCGCATATCTTGATGCGTGTCTTGCCTTTGTTGATGAGCGCCTTGAAACCTATAACCCAATCGGTTTCCAATATACCTTTGACAGGATAAGGGCAA
>CAYNDE010000054.1:0-10350 GCA_964395535.1 uncultured Pirellulales bacterium | reverse complement strand
ATGCCTTTTTTCATTACAACGTTGATTTCCGGAGTTTCTTGTGAAATCTGATACACGAACGCCGGTCCGAAGCCCCATTTGTCGAATTGCAGGTCGTACCGGAGGTTTTCTCGAAATTCGAGAGTAAAGCGGCCATCCTCGCCGGTGATATGCTCGCGAGGAATCCCTGACCTTTGTACTACCATCCAATGTCCATCATGCAATTCTTCGATACCGCTGATCAACCACTTGACGGCGGACAGGGGTTTTCCTTCTTCATCTATCAGACGTCCATTCACTGAGGCTTCTACAAGTTTGTCTGTGGGCTTTTCAATTTCTAATCCATCTTCTATAAAGATTTTGAATAACACCCAACGCTGCCAATGAGCCTGATGAAGCAAGTAAACGTGTCCATTACCTGCCTGCCAATTATTTCGTGTAGCAGGAGGGGTTGTAGTTTTGCCTGTATCTACATATTGCTCAATATCTCCCTCACCGAGGTCCCATAGATAACACGGCGCATAGGAATAATCCATTATTACAGAGCCTTTGTCCTGCCTGAATTGCAGGTCCCAGCCGTAAATATCATCCGTCGCTTTCCATTTTGCGCCTGCAGGTATAGTAACGGTTTTTAAGTCGTTAATATCGAAGGGCGGCTCTTTAGAAACGATAAAGGATAGTCTAATTTGTTTTGGTTTCTCCAGAGTAATAGTTCCTAAATCAAGCGTTTGGCCCTGCTTAAACTCAACCGGAAAGTCTTTGTCGAGGTAGCCCGGTGCTTCGAGTCTGCACTGATATTCGGCGGGTGAAAATCCTGATGCTTTGAGCCGGCCGTTTTGCTGTACGGGTACCTTTATAGGTTCTGGCCAAACAGGGCGAGGTTCGGTGCTGTTCGAGGGAGTATTTACCGGGCCTTTACCGATACTTAAAAGTAGCACAGCTTTCGAGAGGTCACCGGCATCTTCGAGAAGTACACTGGCTTTGAGGTCGGCTAGTTTATCCTTAGCCAATGGTTTAAGGTGGATAGTGCCGACATCGAGCAGGTTTTTTTCTTTGTCTTTTTCCAGGTCTTCTAATTGTAAGTCATACGGAGCGTATTGGTGCAAACGGAAGCCTACCGGCCTGACGAGGTCGTTTACCGGGCCGACAAAATAACCATCGGGCAGAATTTCCATCTGTGCATTGACATATCGTACGTCACCGGGGCCATCGAGCACCACTCGGCCGACAATGACATGTCCACTTTGAAATTTCCGGATACTTTCTCTTGCTTTGGCAATTTTGGATTCCAATTGCTGTTTATCAGGGCACTGTTCTATTGTGTTCGGAGCACGTCCGCCTATTATCGCAAGCGCTATTATACATATCAGCTTTTCCATTTTTTTGTCTCCTTCAAAACATCTTTTTTCTGTCGATTTACGGTCTCCGCAAAGAAACATCAGAATTTCTCACAACCAGTGATTATATCATAACATAAGCGGGTAAACCAGCAAACGGAATTTTACAGATGGGCGATTTATGATTTGTAGTAAAGTAAAAGAGGTTTGACAAACAGCGGATTTTCCTTTATATAGCTGATTACGATTGGGAAAAGGCAGGGTATCTATTGCAAGCAGTTTTAGAAGAACAGTTCTAATTTTATTTTAATTTTTTTGAAAGGGGCAGATTATGAAGGCTCGGATAATATTAGTCTCGGTTTTTGTATTTACCGTCTGTATTGCTATGAATTGTCGGGCAGAAAGTGAATCCAGGCAGGAATCCAAAGCTGGGAATCCGGTGGAAAATCCGTCATTCGAGGAAGGCAGAGGAGCGAGGCCAAGGGGCTGGAGGAGACATAGGTGGGGCGGCAGTGCTGAGTTTGAGCAGGCGAGCATCGGCAGGACGGGAGAGAAAAGTGCTATGATAAGTTCGGAAGAGGGAGGCGATGCAAGCTGGAGTGTTGAGGTGCCGGTAAGCCCGTATTCACGTTACAGGATGACAGGATGGATTAAGACGGAGAACCTGAAAGCTACCACCGGCAGGGGAGCACAATTCAGTATTGAGGGAACCGAATATCGTTCGGATGCAATTACAGGTGACAATGACTGGACCGAGATTAATCTCGAATTCGAAAGTGACAGTATGGACGTCGTGCAGATAAATTGTTTGTACGGCGGCTGGGGCTTTGCAACGGGCAAGGCATGGTTTGACGATATAAGTCTGAAGCTTCTTTCGAAAACGGAGCTGAAGCCCGAGGCGGTAATCGACGCGAGCAAGAAAGGTGAGCCTATATCGGAATATATTTACGGTCAGTTTATCGAGCATCTCGGCAGATGTATTTACGGAGGGATTTGGGCAGAGATGCTCGAGGACAGGAAGTTCTGGTACCCGGTCGATGAAAAATTCGGTCCGGCGGCAGAGGCCGGCGAACCGTACAGGGTAATCAGGAATTCGCCCTGGAAAATCATCGGGCCTGAAGGCTGTGTGGAAATGGTGAAAGAAAACTCTTATGTCGGTGAGCATACTCCACAGATAATCGTCGAACAAGGCAAGGCTGCCGGTATCGTTCAGGGCGAGCTGGCCCTAATCGAAGGTAAAAAGTATGTCGGCAGAGTGGTTCTTGCAGGTGATAGTTCGGCGGCCCCGATAAGGGTCAGCCTTGTCTGGTCAAATGAGCCAGACGGGCGAGATTCGATAACAATAAATGATTTAAGTGGCGAGTATAAAAAGTTCGGTTTCGAGTTTACAGCAAAGGCAACTACCGATAACGGCAGGCTGGAAATCATAGGTTCGAGCAAGGGGACATTCAGAGTGGGCACGGCTTCGATTATGCCTGCTGATAATATCAAAGGTATGCGTGCGGATACGATGAAACTTCTCAAAGAGCTTAACTCGCCTGTGTATCGCTGGCCGGGGGGCAATTTCGTCAGCGGTTACAACTGGCGTGACGGCATCAACCCGGACCGCGACAAGCGGCCTCCTCGCAAGAACCCTGCCTGGACAGGCGTCGAGCATAACGATTTCGGGATGCATGAGTATATCGAGTTTTGCAGAATTCTCGGTACCGAGCCTATGATATCAGTGAATACCGGCCAGGGAAGTGTGGAACAGACCGCTGAAGAGGTCGAATATGCGAACGGCTCAACCGATACTGAATTGGGGAAGCTGCGTGCCAGGAACGGAGCTACAAAGCCATTCGGCGTCAAGTTCTGGTGTGTTGGTAATGAGATGTACGGCAACTGGCAGCTTGGTAATATGCCGCTGGAAGAATATGTCGTCAAGCACAACAAGTGCGCCGAGGCTATGAAGAAGGTTGACCCGTCGATAAAACTTATAGCAGTCGGCAGTGTCGGCAGGTGGGATGAGATGATGATGGACAAATGCGCCGAGCATATGGACCTGATAAGCGAGCATTTTTACTGCCAGGAAAGACCGGGACTTATGGGTCATATTGCCTGGGCGGCAGAAAATATAAAGAGAATCAGTGACGCACATCGCAGATATCGTGAGGTAATAGAATCGTTAAAAGGCAAAGATATCCGGATTGCGATGGATGAATGGAACTACTGGTACGGCCCGCATGTATTCGGCGAATTAGGGACACGATATTTTCTCAAGGATGGGCTCGGCATCGCAAAAGGGCTTCACGAGTACTATCGTAATAGTGACATTATCTATATGGCCAACTACGCCCAGACGGTCAATGTCATCGGCTGTATTAAAACAAGTAAGACGGCGGCTGAATTCGAGACGACCGGCCTGGTGCTCAAGCTTTATCGCAATGAGTACGGCTCGATACCTGTTGAGGTAAGTGGTAAGACTCTGCCTCTGGATGTTGCAGCGGCATTAAGCGCCGATGGTAAAAAACTTACTATCAGCATTGTCAATCCGACTATGCAGAAAATGGAGATGCCGCTTGAAATCAAGAACGTCGAATTAACGGGTAAGGGTAAGATGTGGGTTATGACAGGCGACGACCCGCAGGCCTATAACGAACCGGGACAACCGAGAAAAATAGATTTTGTCGAGAAGCCGGTAATTGAAGTTGCAGATAAATTGATGGTACCGGCATTGAGCGCAAGTTTGTATTCGCTGGAAGTGAAGTAAGATTTGAATGATAAATGGTTCTGTGCCGGCTTTGCCTTAGGAGAATTGCTCAATGTTGTGGGGCAGTTTTTCGAGGGGACAGCCGGCACATTTCGGTTTCTTGCAGCAGTATTCCTTTCCGAGTTTTACCAGCAGTGCGTGATATTCATTGAAAAGCCGGACATCTTGCGGCAGGTTATTCTGGAAAAGTTCCTGGAGCTGTGAATAGTCAAAGGGCGGCTCGATAAGATTGTGCCTTACAGCTATTCGGGCGGTGTAGGCATCGACGACAAAGACAGGTCTCTGGAGTGCGTACAAAAGAATCGAATCAGCAGTTTCGGCTCCGATTCCGGTTATGCTTAGAAGCCGCTGTCTTAATTGTTCGGTATTGACAGGGTCGAGATTTTCGAGCCGGCCCTGATAGTTTTCGGCGAGCCAATTCAAAAAGTTTTTCAGTCTTTTCGTTTTTATATTGAAGTAGCCGGCTGGGCGGATAAGCTCAGCGATTTTTTCAGTATTTATACTGTTTAGCTTTTCCGGCGAGATGAGGTTTTGGGATTTTAGGTTTGCGATTGCCTTTTCGACGTTTGACCAGTTTGTGTTTTGCGTAAGTATAGCGCCGATTATTATTTCGAAGGGGGTTTCTCCCGGCCACCAGTGCTGCGGGCCAAATCGCTCCAAAAGCAGATTGTAAATTTCAGTCAGCTTCTGTCTTGTCATAATTAAACAGCCCGTTACAAAGCGAGAATTTCTGGATTATTTTTTGTCTATTGTAATCTCAAGATAATTTAAGTAAACTCTGATAAAATTTTTTTGAGCATAGCCGGCATCGGCCTGTGATGTTTGTGTTATATAATGAAGAGTAACTGCGATGGCAAAGAACAATGGAATGAAAAACAGGTTCAGCTACAGCTCTAGCCAGCTTCTTAACTTCACAAAGGATTCATATCTTGAGCGGACGGGTCGGCCTTTTTACGGCCTGGTGTTTCTTTTGCCGTTTATCGTTTTTTATGAGGTGGGGACAATCCTTATCAATACGGATATCTTAAGGCATGCACAAATCAGGGTGGTGGCGTTTGTATGGCTTGAGAATTTTATCGAGTATGTCGGTTTCAGCAGCAAGCTTGCCTGGGCTGCGCCGCCTTTTGTGGTGGTTGTGATTTTATTGTCACTTCAGATTGCCTCTCGGAAGCGCTGGTATTGCGTGCCGGCTGACCTCGGGTGGATGACTATTGAGAGTATTATTCTTGCGGTTCCATTGATAGTTTTAGGATTGTTTTTGATTACATCGGCGAGGCCGGCGGAGCAGCAGGATATAGCCTCCGGGTCTGTTGTTAGAAGTGCTGTATGTTGTCAGGCGGAGATGGTAGTTCAGGCTGGAGAGCAGGATGATTTTCAGGTTGCTGAAGATGAACAGATAAATTCGGTTGTACACTCGCATATCTTAGCGGGTATCGTAACCGGCATTGGTGCGGGCATTTATGAGGAGCTTGTGTTCCGGCTGATACTGATATGTGTTTTGATGATTTTCTTTTGCGACTTGTTGAAGCTCGGCCACAATCAGTCGATTGTGTTGTCGGTTCTGATTGCGGCTGCTCTTTTCAGTGCGCATCATCATATAGCATTTTTCAGCGGCCAGCAGGCGGATGTATTTGATTTGACAGAGTTTGTTTTCCGGACAATCGCGGGTATTTATTTCGCTGTTGTCTTTGCGGTGCGGGGTTTCGGGATAACAGCCGGTACGCACGCTTTTTATAATATTATTGCGGTTTTCATTCAGGCATATCTTAGCAGGGGGTAAAAAAAATCGGGGCATTTTTGGGTTTTATCAAATTTTTTAAAAAAAGTTGATTTCCATTACTCTTTTTATTCCGGTGGTTTGCGAAATGTTAGTCCTATAAGCGGGCTAAAAGCGTTTATCAATACTGATATGAAGGTTGAATTGGCAGAGGCGATTTTAGTATAATAAAGTTGTATTTGATAGATTACATTTTCGTTTAGGGATAAATTTATGGATTCACCACGCATTAATGTAGCTGTTGAAGGGCTAACATTTAGTTTGTTTCAAAAACCGCTTCACCCGGAACTTTTCACTATTTATGCCAGACGAGAATTAAAGACAGAGAAATACGAAGCACATATATGGATTACCGGCTGTACGCACGTCATCAGCGTTTTTACAAAAGATGTTTGTCTCAGCGAGGTTGTCAGTGTGCCCGGCCAGATTCTTCCGCATCGCGGGATGATTGAGCGTTTTCAGTTTCGCGGGCCCCGCAGCCACAAGTGCACGCTGAGCCGCGGTGTCAGCTATATGACTGATTTTCAGATTGAGAAGATGACACCTGCCCTTTATCAGCAGAGCCACAGTGACCTTGAGCGGTTTGCCCACAATCGTGGTGTTTTTGTAAAGTTTCCCGAGCTTGAGACGGCCGGTCTTCAGCCGTTCTGCTATATTGATTTCGAGGCGAGACCTCAGGAGCTGCACGTCCATACGTTTTCAGCTTATCCCGAACAGGTTACGATAGTGAAGACGCAATCTCTGTTCGATTTCCACTAAACATCAGCGGATTGTCTCTTTACAATCCGGTCCATTCAGAACACTGCAGGCAGAGTCATAATTTTCGCCAAAAAAGCCAAGCGCAGAGTTTCCACATTCGTACTTGACTGGCGAGGCAAAAACGGTTAAAAAGATTGTTTTGCTTGATAGGCTGTTTGTGGTCGCGAAAATGTTTGTGTAACAGGTGTGGAAAGGAAAGGAATATGTTCAGCACAATAATAGATGTAAGGGCGCGGGAGATACTGGATTCGCGGGGAAATCCTACAATTGAGGTTGATGTTTTGCTCGACGACGGTTCGTTCGGCAGAGCGGCTGTTCCGTCGGGAGCAAGCACAGGCGCACACGAGGCGGTCGAGCTTCGCGACAGCAAGGCCAAGCGCTATATGGGAAAGGGAGTGGCGACGGCTGTGAAAAACGTAAATGAAATAATTGCAGACGAGATTCTCGGGCTGGATGCAACGGCACAGCAGCAAGTCGATTCGTTAATGATTGAGCTGGACGGAACGGCGAATAAGAAAAAGCTCGGAGCCAATGCGATACTCGGCGTTTCGCTTGCGGTAGCAAAGGCCGCGGCTGAGTCGGCTGCTCTGCCTCTTTACAAGTATCTCGGCGGTTGCGGAGCAAATCTGCTTCCTGTCCCGATGATGAATATCCTTAACGGCGGAAAGCATTCGGATAACAACGTGGACTTTCAGGAATTTATGATAATGCCCATCGGGGCAAAGGATTTTCCGCAGGCCCTTCAGATGGGAGCAGAGACATTCCATACGCTGAAAAAAGTTCTCGCAGACAAGGGCTACGCCACGAGCGTCGGCGATGAAGGCGGTTTTGCACCGATGCTTAAGAGTAACGAAGAGGCAATGGAAGTCGTTATGACCGCTATCAAAAAGGCGGGCTACAAGCCGGGCAGGGACATCGCGATTGCACTTGACCCTGCGACAAGCGAGATGTGGGTTGAAAGCTCGAAGAGCTACAGCTTTTTTAAGTCCGCGCCGAAGAAAAAGCTCTCTTCCGACAAGCTGATAGAGCACTGGGCCGGCTGGGTTAATAAGTATCCGATAGTCTCCCTCGAGGACGGTCTTGCCGAAGACGACTGGGCCGGCTGGGCAAAGATGACTAAAAAGCTCGGTGATAAAATACAGATTGTCGGTGACGATTTATTTGTTACGAATACGCAGCGTCTGGCAAAAGGAATAAAAGAGGGCAGCGCCAATTCGATACTGATAAAGCTCAACCAGATAGGGACATTGACGGAGACGTTCGAGGCGATAAATATGGCGAAGAGTGCCGGCTGGACTGCTGTAATAAGTCACCGCAGCGGCGAGACCGAGGATACAACAATTGCAGATTTGGCAGTTGCTTCCGGTGTGGGGCAAATTAAGAGCGGCTCTGCATCGCGGACAGACAGGATTTGCAAGTACAATCAGCTTTTGCGGATTCACGAGGAGCTTGGTTCAGCGGCCAGGTACGCCGGTTTTATGTTCAAATAGGCCGGCGGTCGATAATATAAGTGCACAGGCGCAGAAGAGTTTTTGCCGCCGGTGCACTTATTGTTTATTGGGAAAAAGTGCAGGCCAATGCATGGTATTATCAGATTTTTTATATTTTGTGTTTTCTTCGCCATCGGTCTGTCTGCCCTGGGATTGTCTATCCTGTGTGATGAGCTCGTTTCGTATTATCGAAGCAGAGATATGTTGAATGCTCTCGAGGCTTCGAACGATAAGCTGCGTTTATTGGATGAAGATTATGATGTACTTCTGGAACAGCTTCGGGCAAATCCCGGTGTGCTCAGGCGTGCTGCACGTGTCACGCTAGGCTCCGTAGCGGAGGATATAAATGCAGTATATCCACAGGCTACGGCGGAGGAGCTTGCGGCTGCGAGGGCGACTTTAATGAGAGATAGTGACAAAGCAAGCACAGAAGTTACGCTGCCTGAGTGGCTTGAAAGGATAAGACAGCCGAGACGACGATTCGGGCTGTTTCTGTCAGGAGCGGCCTTGATACTTATTGCATTTATCTTTTTCGGTTCTACTCGCAAGAATTTGAAGATACAGCCGCAAAATTAAAAGTGAAAGGCTGTTTAGTTGTTTTCTTTTGATGAGTGATATTTTACTAAACGGCAGAGCGGGCTTTCGCATTTGAATTCGATTTCTTCAATCCCCGGAATATTTTTCAGAGCCTCAGACAGTTTAGGATTTTCCAGTTTCGAAGGGTAAAGCTGTCTGTAGGTTTTTACCCCTCGTAAAACACGATAGCGGTAATCCGTCTGAGGTATGTTCGGGGTTTGTGTGATATTCACTATACCGGTATCCACAGCAGTCTCCATCAGGTCGATGGCAGTGTTTACGTCACCGATACGCAAAAGACAAAGATAGCTTAACTGGGTAGAGACATTGATTGCAGTTTCGTCAGCCATATTGGAAAAAACGTAACGGTAGTAAAGATATGACGAGGTTCCCAAACCCAGAATGCCTCCTACAATAAAGACGAACAGAAATAGCGTAAATAAGCCGATTTTGCTTTTTGTAAGTTTCATTTTTTGCCCTTTCAACAGCTGAGGTCTTTATTCGAACCTCAGCAGGTTAAAGCCGGTTTCACTGTCAGGTTTTCTTTCAGCGTTTATGCCTTCGATTTCGATTATTGCTACTTCGAGGATGAGGAATGTTTTTGCCCCGCCTCTTGGGCAGCCGACAATTGTTTCGTCGCCTTTTCCTATAGCTGTATGGATATGCAGTTTTGGCCCGATGCTGTCGGGATAAATTGTTCCCACTCCGAGGACTTCGCCGGGGCCTTCGAATGGTTTGAAATTTGGTTCGATTTTTGGCTTTTCGGTTTTTGGGCCTACGACGACATTTGCTTTTCTAAATCCGCCCGTGATAAAAACGGCTGCGGATTTTATGTTTTCCTTTTTAGCGATTTGCTCAATCGATTCGTATAGGTCTTCGCCTTCAAAAAGGCGGGCAGCGATAATCCGGCCTGTCTTGCCGACTGCGTATTCCATAATAATGCCTTTCACTGAATTTGTTTTTATTTTATGGAAAATGTCAGAGTTTTCAAATGAATAAATTACTGCGGATTATCAGTCGTAGTAGTTTTGTTGCCCTCGGTCTTTTGTTTATTAATTATGTTTTTTAGTTTTCCGATGTCGTCGGCGGTCAGCTTTCCGTGTTCGGCGAGATATTGCATAAGAGGCAAAGAGTCGCCGCCGAAAAGGCGGTCTAAAAAGTCACTGACCTTTTTAGAGATTACATCTTTTTGTTTCACAGCAGCAAAGAAATGGTGAGCTTTTCCTTTTGATATATGTTTGATGTATCCTTTCTTTTCCAGCCTTCTTAAAAGCGTCTGGACGGTGGCATATGTAATATCACGCTCTTTGGGCAGATTATCCAGTACCTGCTGGACCGTTGCCTGCTTTAGCTGCCAGATGAGGCTTAAGATTTGTGTTTCAGCAGGGCTTATCGGTGCGTTCGGTAACTCTGTCATTTTTAATCTCCTAATTAATCTCTTACAAATGTACAAATATAATATCGTACATTTGTACAAGATGTCAATATTAAAAATAAAATTTTTTAAAATTTTTATAAAAAAAGATTGAAAAAAGCCGACTAATAATACATAATGTACTAATGGTATTAATACATTATAAGGCTTTGTTTATCAGTTACTTAGTAAAGAAAAAGCTTACTTCATTTTAAAAAAGGGAATTTTAAATGGCAGTTTGGGTACAGATAACACCAGGTTCAAGTGAG
>CAYNDE010000053.1:0-10450 GCA_964395535.1 uncultured Pirellulales bacterium | reverse complement strand
TACTGATGCCGACATTCAATCGGCCGAAATATCTCTCGCAGGCACTTGCCAGCGCTTTGAATCAGACATACGAAAACCTGCAAATCATCGTCGTAAACGACGGCGGACAGGATGTCACCGACATCATCAACGCCTCCAATGACCCCAGAATCATCTTCCTGAACAGAAAGCAAAACTATGGTAAAGCCTTCTCTCTCAACCAGGCCCTCGCCGAAGCCGAAGGAAAATACATCGCTTACCTCGACGACGATGATTTATACTATCCGAACCATATCGAGCTGCTTGTCAATGCCCTCGAAAAAAATCCCGACTGCGGCGCAGCCTACAGCGACCTGTACAAAACATACTGCAGAATCCTGCCAGACGGAACAAGAGAGATTTTAAGCAAAATCGTCGAGGTATCACGCGACTTCGACCGGTACTTTATGCTCTATTACAACCACGTCCTGCACGTCAGTCTTATGCACAGAAAGGACCTGCTCGAAAAAACAGGACCTTACAACGAAAACCTGAATATTCTCATCGATTGGGATATGACCAGAAAACTCGTATTCTTCACTGATTTCTATCATATCCCCGACATCACAGGCGAATTTTACAGCTCCATCGGACAATCCGACAGAATTTCTTATCAGCAGAGAAGGGACAAAAAAAACTATGCAAATAATGTTCTGACAATAAGAACAACAAGACCGCCGAAACCCTGGCCAAAAATAAAAGACCTTGCTATCATCTTCATCTCAGGGCTCTTCGACCAGCAGGCAGCAAAAACTATCGGCCGTATCTGGAGATACACATTTCACCCTTACAAAATCTATTTACCCATTACCCCGGAAGACATCGCTAAAATAAGGACCGATATGCCCAATCTCATCTTCGTACCCGTAGCCCCTTCCGCAGATACTTCTCACAAAATTGACGCCGCACTTATGCAGGCCGATGCCGAATTCGTCGCAATTGTGCCCAGCGATTTCCCTGTCAAAGAAATGTGGCTCGAAGACCAGCTTTATGCACTCTTAGATTCATCCGACCAGATGCACGCCATCGAGTTTGACTCATCGACCGACCAGCTTTTGGCCGCCGTTTTCAAAAAAGAGCATCTCTATTACGCCAGGAAAAATTTCAATCATCTGCCTTTCAGGCAATCCTTATCCGCAGCAGGAATTCGAATACAAAAGCTGTTACCAGAGCAGATACCCTTCAAATTTGACGCACTTCTTGAAGAGGCAACAACAGAATACAAAAACGGAAACTGGCCCCTCGCCGCGGAAATCTACCAGCACATCGCAGACAACTACAAAAACCAGCTATGGATGAAATCTCTCGCCGCTGATGCATTGTTCAGAGCCGGCCGCTACGAAAAAGCATCTCAGCTATGTCGCCGGGTAAATCAGTCTCGGCCAACCGTTGATACACTCCTGCTCGAAGCAAAACTCAAAAAGAAACAAAAAGATTTTCTCACTGCCGTCGAATTACTCGAAAACGCACAAGCCATTCTTGAAGGGAAAAATCTCGTATGGACATAACACAATCAAAAAAAGAAAAAACCGAGGAAAGTAAGACCACCCAGCACTATGAAATCCTCAAAGAGCTTGGTGACTGTTTCACTGCGCTCGGCAATTACGACAGCGCTCAAAGTTGTTTCGAAAAGGCTGCCCCCCTCGCTCCCGACGAAGCCGCACCTTACATCGGCCTCGGTGTAATCGCTACACAAAAAGCTCAGCTCGAAGACGCCGAAATCGCCTTCAAAGTCGCCGCACGACTCGACAACAAATCCTCGAAGGCGTATGCAGGCCTGGCTATGGTCGCGCAGCAGAAAAATGACTACAAGCACGCTTTTGATATGTATCTTAAATCTCTTGAGCTTGACCCTGACAATCTGACCGCTCTGCTCGGACTGTTCCAGACCTCCTGCCAGATGGGCTCTTTCGAAAAAGTCATATACTATCTCGAAGTGTACCTCGATATGCACCCCGCTGATACTCACGTTATGTTCACACTCGCTGCGCTCTATATGAAGGACAACCGCCCCGAAAAATCGAAGCAGCTGCTCGTAAACATCCTCTCCCTCGATGCCGACCACAAAGATGCCGCAAACCTGCTTGAGGAAGTCGAACGCTCAATTGTTCAGAAATCGCAAAAACAATAAAAAAATAAACGTCAGAAAGTTGAGATTATATGAGCACGGAAAATCAGAAAAGCCTGGTAAACACCTTACAGAACCTCTTAAAAAAACAGTTGCATTACGCCAGGCATGGTGACATCAGCACCATTGAAGCATTAAGCGCACAAAGTGACGCTGTAGTACAGCAAATCAATAGGGAAAAAATCCTCGAACTGAACGAATTTAGAACTCACAAAAAGCAGTTACAAAAAGCATACGAAGACCTGTCAATAGCCCTGAAAATACAGAAAGATGACATTGCCGAAAAAGTAAGCCGAATTAAAAAGGGCAAAAAAACCATCAAGGCTTACAAAAAAAATATCTGAAATATCGAAAGCAAACAAAATGTTATGGCTGTTAATCACAACAATGGGTAGAAATCCAGGCGACGAAATGATACGCATCGGAATCCAGAACTTGATTCGTGGCGCCGACCATCAGCCCGAATACCTTCTTCTTGACAAAGACGTCGGTACAATGCGAAAAACTATCTTGAGCTTTGACAAATGTATATGGTGCGGTATGCCTCTTTTCTGGTCTGACGGTGAAAACCGAAATGACACCAATATATTGTGGAAGAGTTTTCTTTTCGGATGGCCTTCCGAGAGAAAAAATGACTTCTTAGTACTCGGTGCCGGCGGCTACTTTCCGCTTGGCGTAAAACGGGATGAAATACTATATAAAAAAGAGCTTAACCAGTCAGCTAAAGATATCTTGGACAGAAGTTTTTATGTCACCGCACGCGACAGCGTCGTCCCAGAAATGACAGGCGAACCTATTCCTGCTTTCGTTTGTCCTGCAGTCTTCAGCATAATGGACTTCAGGCAATCGAACGATTTGAAGATTACAAACCTGATGCCTTACGGAAGTCACTACCCCAGTTTCGGGCCGGCAGAGGCCTTAATCTGGAAAATAAAAAAATTCAAAATCGCTAAAATCCTGCTCGATAACAACTTTTTATTCCTCGCTCACGATTTGGAGGAATATGAATTCGCCCGGCAGTGCGGCTTCAAAAAAATAATCCCGTACAACGGAAATCCCTGCGGCCTGCTCGAATATTACGGAAAATGCGGTAAATTCTTCGGAAACAGAATACATGGCGCAATAGCTGCTCGTGGAAATAATGCGGACACCTGGTGTGTCAACTACGACTCAAGGTTGGCCGCTGTAAGGCTCTCCGATGCAAAAGTAACGACGCCGTCACAGTTAAATCTCGACGAGCTCGCTCAATGGGCACAACAACCCACCCAGCCGAAACCTTTTGATATGCAATATCATTATCAAAAGCAGCTCGAAATCGTAAGAAAATTTATGCTCGCAGACCGCGAATCTGATAACTCCGCAACGACTCCCGACCTTGCCAGAAAATTGACCGAGGTTATAAGACAATTATCGTTACAGACCTCAACCTCATATAAGGAAGCTAATAGTGTTAAAAATACGTAACAATCTCAATGCCCAACCGGCTGATTTAAACTTAAAAGATAACTTTGCAGATTTTTCAATATCCGGCAGCCGAAACAATTCTGTAAATAAACCGGTCATTCACTTTGTTTATTCAGGCAGCCCTGATAACAACTCGATTTGTGCACCGATAATAATAACACGAAAAGTATTTCACTTCCTCTCTCAATATACAAACGTAAAACACTATGACTGGGACGATATACGAACTTTCCCCGTGGTAAAACCCAATGATATCATTCTCGGCCATCCCCATCCCGACCGAAATACTATCATCTGGAAGCTTTTTGCCCAGCGATGCTCTAAAAAATATCTCATCTGGCCGTTTCATTCCCGCCTGCCTCAGCTCAACAGGTACGCAAAAGAGCTCGCAGACAAAGCAGATAAATTATTCTTAATAAGCGGCCCATACTGGACACAGACCATAAAGCAAACCGAATACGCCGATTGGGAAAATAAAATCGTACGTATCGATAACGCTATCGATTCAACTTTCTTTGCTCTAAAAAAGCTCACATTCAATCCGCCGAACGAAAGAGGACTGTTCGTCTTCTCAAGAAGCGGTGATGAAAAAGGAATACAGCAATTATTCAATCTCTTAAACAAAACACCATATCGCATCGTAATTGCAGGCCATTACAAAGATGACGACCTTGACATCATTCGAAACAGGCCGAACACAAAAATCCTCGGCCACATCGACTGGCACGACGATAAAACCACCGACGAAATACTCCAAACCTGTGATTTCTTCATCAATATGTCGGTCAGCGACGCCTCGCCGACAACTTTGCTTGAAACTATGGCTCTCGGCCTCATCCCGATAACCACTCCGCAGTGCGGTTATTATTATCCGTCTTTCATACTGCTCTCGCTCAACGACACCGAGCACAACCTCATTACGTTAAAAACCGCACAGCTCAAAACTACCGAAGAGCTGAAAGCTCTCCAGACAGAAAATCGCCGAATTATCGAAGAATATCACAACTGGGACAGATTCTGTCAGACAATCTTACAGCAGATTCAAAACGATACTACAACAGAAAGTCAGCCTGTGATTGTGAAAAATTTCCAGCCTGCCGAGACCGAAACCGCAGCAAACGAAAACAAAAATCTGCCCCGAGTAAAAGTAACCGAAGATTACCTCGAAGACGGCATGAAGGTCGAACAAAAATCACAATTCAGCACAAAAATAAACGAGCTTTTCGAAAAAATCAGGCCCAAAAAAATCATCGAAACCGGCACATACCTTGGTACGGGAACAACAACCATCATCGCAAAAGCACTCCGCCGGCTCAAAATTGAAGATGCATTGTTTTTTACAATTGAAGTCAATCCACGCTTTTTTCAGAAGGCAAAAAATTATCTTCTTTCAAATCATCTTAAAGTCAAAGCCCTAAACGGCCTGTCGGTCCCGAGAACCCTTTTGCCCAACCGCGAACAAATAGCACAAAAGACCCTGCTCAAAAACTATGCAGCCGACATATTTGTTGACCACAGCGAAGAAAAAAGGGTCGATCTCTATTACAACGAGACAAACTTTTCTGACGTCCCCGACAATCTGCTCTACGAATGCCTTAAAATGACCGATTTCCAGCCCGACTTTGTCCTGCTCGACAGCGCCGGCCACATCGGTGAAATCGAATTCAACTACCTGCTCGAAAATCTCAAAGGCACCTGCTGCATCGCGCTCGATGATATCTATCACATCAAGCACCACAATAGCTTCAAAAAAATCCAATCCGACCCGCGATTTGAAGTTATTGTCACCTCGAAAGAAAAATTCGGCTTCTGCATTGCAAAATTCACACCTGCGCAAATCCCGCTCATTGAAAATAAACAATCACAAAACTATGATTTGACCACCCAGCTAAAAAATGTCAAAAAACTTCTAATCGTAAGACCCGATTCTATCGGTGACTTCGTCATATTCACAGGTATCCTTGAACATATCAAACAGCTCTTCCAAAATGCCGAAATCTCAATCCTGCTGCAGTCGCACATCGCTCCACTCGCACAAAACTGCCCCTTTATCGATAAAGTAATCGGCTTCGAGCGAAAGAAAATATTCACCGACCAGCAGTACACCGAAAAAATCATAACTCAAATCCAGCAGCAGAATTTCGACGTCGCCTTTTACCCCGTCTATTCCCGAGACAAGCTCGGCGACTTCTTAACTCTGAATTCCTCGGCAAAAATAAAAATCGCATCAATAGGTGACGACACTAATATCTCATTGGAGGAAAAACTCAACAACGATAAATACTACACGCATCTGCTGCCCGCCGATTACAGGCCTATGCTTGAGACAAAAAGAAACGATGAGTTGCTCACCGGTTTCGGCATCTGTCCCCCGCACCAATGTAAGCCGCAGCTCTGGCTGACAGCCAAAGACCGCTCAGAAGCCGAAAACATCCTCGATAAGCTAAAAATACAAAATCCAATAGTTATCTGTCCTTTCAGCCAACACGAAATAAAAGATTGGCCGATACATAAATGGGCAGAACTTCTGGATAAACATAGAGAAAAACCCATCCTGGTTTGCAGCTCACAAGATAATAAAAAGAAGGCCGAGCAGATAATTAATCTTACAGACCATCCAAGCATATACAATCTTTGCGGAAAGACCACACTCAGAACCCTTGCTGCCATTTTTGAAAAAGCGGCCCTGTGCATAACTGTCGATTCTGCCGCCGTACACATTGCTGCAGCAGTCGGATGCCCGCAGGTAGTAATCGCCGGGGGTGGTCATTTCGGCCGATTTTTACCTTACAGTCCGACAACAAAAATGATTTATCTGCCGATGACCTGCTACAACTGCAACTGGCTCTGCCCCTATAAGGACGAGCAGGCTTTCTGCATCAGTCAGATAAAACTCGAAACTGTTGAAAAGGCAATACAACAAACTTTGAATCCTGATGAAAATGACAATACCAAACCGATGATGATTAAGCAGACCGAAAATCCGGACACTATCAGCTTAAATAACAGCCAAACACCGCAATACAATCGCGAAAAAATAAACACAATAGTTCTTCCCTCAGAACCGAAATATCTGGTCACCGCAATTGTATCGACCTACAACTCCAGCAAACACATCGCAGGATGTCTCGAAGACCTTGAAAACCAGACCATCGCCGACAGGCTCGAAATCATCGTTGTCGATTCCGGCTCACAACAAAACGAAAAGCAGATTGTCAGCAGTTTCCAGGAAAAATTCGATAACATAATATATCTAAGGACCGAGCAGAGGGAAACCGTTTACAAGGCCTGGAACCGGGCCATCGCACAGGCTCGCGGTAAATACATCACAAATGCAAACACTGACGACAGGCACAGAAAAGATGCTATCGAGCTGATGGTCAAAACGCTTCACGCAAATCCACAAATCGCTCTCGTATATTGCGACCAGCACTGGGTCGATGATGCCGGAAAGGTTGTCGAGGATTATATCGCACCGGAGCATTCCAGGTATCTTTTGCTGTCGGATAAATGCTACGTAAGCTCGAATCCGGTCTGGAGAAAATCGGTGCATAACGAATTCGGATACTTCGAGGGAGATTTATTTTTTGTTGCTGGTGATAAGGAATTCTGGCTGAGAATATCACAAAATTACGACTTTCTCCATATAAATGAAACGCTCGGCATCAGGCGCTTTACTCCCGATTGCATCTCGAGAAAAAACGTCGAAGAAAGAGAAGGAATCGACCATCTCGAAACCGCCCTCGTCTTGAAGTGCTATCACAACGCCCTGCGAAAAGGCTTCAAAATTGACGCCAGGGGACTGAGCGGAAATCCCGAGTTCGAAAACCTTTTCGAGCTTCGCCTCTTAAAGGAAAAACTCCGTGCAAAGCTTGAAGACAGAAAATTGAATCCCGACGACTACATTGAAAATGTCACTTTTCTTTGTAAAGAATCCGAACCAAAGCTGTCAATCATAATTGACACTCCCGATTTAAATGATGCTCTGTTGAGCAATTTAATTGCACTTAACAACCAGTCCGAAAAAAAATTCGAGATAATTGTCGTAATCACCTCCAAAGACTCCCCGAAACTTGACAATCGAATCGCCCGGCTCAATCTTTATTTTATAAACCTCAGGAAAAATCTCGGCCGCTCATTCGCAAGAAACGTCGCCTTAAAATTTGCCAAAGCACCTTACGTTGCTTTCCTGAACAACGATGCTATCGCACACCGCAACTTCGTCAAAAACATCTGCCATCATTTTGAAACAAAGGACATCCTCGCACTCAGGGGTAAAGTCCTGCCCCTCGCCAAAAACTCGGCATTTACACCCGACTATTACGACCTTGCAGACGAGCCAATCTATTCACTTTGTGAAACTGAAACGAACTGCGCATTCAAAAAAGATATTCTGCTGAATGTCGGCGGATTCGATGAAGACCTCGCCGCATACAAATGTCAGCAGCTTACTTACAAAATATTTCTCTCCTACGGCGAAAATTTTAACAGCCTGTTCTATTTCCCGGATGTCATTGTTTATCACGATTACCTCGCCGACCAATCAAAAGCCCTCGAAACCGAACTTGACGAACGCATCGGCAGAAAAATCGCTATAAGAAAATCCCTCTGGCAGAAATACTCACTCGGTTTCGAGAGCTTCCTCGAATTTATGCAGGCCGGATACCCAAAAAACACTGAAAAGCAGATAACCGATTTCGCAAAGCTGCTGAATATCGCCGTCATCCTGCAGGAAAAAAATCCCGACCTCGCACTCAAGTGGGCACAAAAAGCTTTCAATGCAAATCCAAACATTGCAAAAACTCATTACGTCCTCGGCTCACTATACTTCAGACTCGCAAACTTCGAACTGGCACAAACCACCCTCGAAAAAGCTCTCCACTTATTAAAGCCCGCAATCATTTCTCCACCTGCCGGACAATCCGAAAGAGAGCTCGAAAAACATACCGGAGGCCAAAACTGCTATATAAGCTGCTGCACGAAGCTGGCGCAGTGCTATATGGCAAAAGCAGATTTCCAGAATCTTAAAAATATATACACCCATATGCTAACCAACGAGCTCCTAAAACTCCCCAGTGATTTAAGAAGCAGAATTGAACAACTGGCCGCCAAGATTGGGGTAAGCGAAAACATAACCGCAATCAAAAAATCTGCAGTTCAATTAGAACAGAACCCGGACGAGACAGAAAATATCCCGATAGTATTCATTCACTTCGGTGACAGCGACTATCTCAAATATACTCTTGCCCAGGCCCGTCTGTCCAATCCGAATTCAAAAATCTATCTTCTCGGCGACCAGGCAAATGATAAATATGATTTTACCGAGCATATCGATTACACTAAGTACTGCCGCTCTGCGTCGGACTTTGAACGTGTTTACAAACACCTTAGCCCCAACGGGTTCAAATTCGAGCTTATGTGCTTTCTTAGATGGTTTATTCTTCACGATTTTCTCAAGGCGATGAATATCAACAAATGTGTCGTCCTTGATTCGGATGTGATGGTTTATGCTGACTTGACCAGCCAGGCAAAACAATTTGCTCAATTTGGTATGACCCTTTCCTGCAACAGGAGCCCCGGCTGCAATTTTATAACCGATGTC
This sequence comes from uncultured Pirellulales bacterium, assembly GCA_964395535.1. Classification (GTDB taxonomy): domain Bacteria; phylum Planctomycetota; class Phycisphaerae; order Sedimentisphaerales; family Anaerobacaceae; genus CAYLMG01. The sequence goes on along the minus strand of CAYNDE010000053.1, from coordinate 1,238 downwards.
AATTTGCTAAAAGAGTTCTGTAACTCTCTAATCCAGGGCTATACTGACCCGGACTCTCTGCAGCAACTGGAAAATTTCTTCGAGCCGCTAAAAGGTAAAAATTTAGCCGGTGTCAGTGACATGACTTTCTTCGAGAGATTCAAACAAAAATATCCGGACAAAATAGCCGAAATGTCACCTATTATCAATGCCTCCAAATACGATGCCAACATAAACAAACCCGGAAATTTCGAGGCCGAGCACGACCGAATAAAAATCTACTGGGTCAACGGAAAACCGCATGGCAAACTGCTTGGCAAAGACAGCCTTATTGCATTTAACACTCTTCATCTCCAGGGCAATGCAAAAAAATTCATCAAAGACTACTTTACAGGTAAACTGCTGCTCTCACCGGACAGTAAAAAATGGAGCGTAAAAAAAGATGATAGCACTCACCGTCCTGTATCAGCCGGTCAAAATGTAACCTCGGAATCACGCGTTGATAAACCTTTGCCCAGCCGGCCCGTGACCTCCCCGCCACCTCCAGCAACTGCCAGCCGTCCAACCGGCCAGCCTACCTACACAATGGATAAACCCCTTGTTACCGCTATCGTCTCAACATACAATTCGCAAATTTTCTTAAATGGCTGTCTCGAAGACCTCGAAAACCAGACAATCGCAGATAAAATCGAAATCATCGTCGTCAACAGCGGCTCAGAGCAGAACGAAATAGAAATTGTACAGCAATTCCAGAAAAAATATAACAACATCAGATACATCGAAACCGAAAATCGCGAAACCGTTTACGCCGCCTGGAACCGCGCCGTCAAACAGGCCAAAGGTAAATTCATAACAAACGCAAACACAGATGACCGTCACCGCCGCGACGCCCTCGAAATTATGGCCGATACACTTATGCAAAATCCCGATATCGCACTCGTCTATGGCGACCAGATACTAACCTGCACGCCGAACGACACCTTTGAAAATCATCACGGCACACAAATGACAAAAAGACCCGAATACTCACCGCAGAGACTCCTTTTCGGCTGCTGTGTCGGCTCACAGCCTATGTGGCGAAAGTCTTTACACAACGAACTCGGACTCTTCGACGAATCTTTGATCTGCGCCGGTGACTGGGACTTCTGGCTCAGGGTCTCGAAAAAATACGAATTCAAACACATCTCACAATTTCTGGGACTGTATTTTTACAACGAAAACGGAATCGAGCACAGCCGAAAAATCCACAGCCTTTACGA
>CAYNDE010000052.1:0-10736 GCA_964395535.1 uncultured Pirellulales bacterium | reverse complement strand
CTGCTGTCAAGCCGGTGGATAACAGAATCCTGATAAGCAAATTTATCTATATGCGAATGATGCATATATGAGATTAAAAACTATTGTGCTTCAAAGGCAAAGAAAATTTTAGCCCCTTATGCAACCTCCGTCTTTCTTTTCCTCAATAAATAAGCTGAAAACCAGATAACAGCCATCGTAATCCCTGCTCCCGTAACCCCTGCGAAACTTGTCCAGCCGCTCGATGACTCAGCTTCTGCATTCAGCTTGCCGAGCTCGCTGCCGCGCACCGTATAATCGGGTAGAACGCTGTATTTCGACTGAAAATCATCTACAGCCGCGATTTTCGAATCCTTGTTTTCAACCGCTGTCTTAAATTCCGGCTCATCAGGCCTCGCGGCATAGCTCCACTCCAGACCGTCCGGAAATTCGGATGCCAAAAGAGAAAGTCCGGCTCCAATTAGAATCGTAAATATTATAAATGTCACCATAACCATCTTTTTGCTCAATCTTACTTTTCCCTGCAGCGCATCTTGCACTATATCAGGACGAACCTGCTGCAGATATGCAAGCACGGCGACCGTAATCAGTCCCTCGACAACACCGACCAGAAAGTGTACACCTAACATAGTTATCAAAAATGTCCCGAACGGCACCACAAGCACACCTGACAGTCCCGCCTCTACACAAACAAGAGCTGCACCGGCCTCTACCGAAAGCACACACGCAATCATTGCCCCGATGAATGCAATCACCGCTCTAAACCTGCCCACTGTTATCGCCTTATACAGAAAATAACCGACATAAACCGGCACAAGGCCCATATTGATAATATTGCATCCCAGCGCCAGAAGCCCGCCGTCCTGAAAAATAAGACACTGTACTATAACCACTGACGATATTACAATCGCCCCGAGATGAGGACCAAGTATAATTGCCAGCAGTACCGCTCCAACCATATGACCGCTTGTCCCCGGCATCGCTGGCAGTTGAATATTGACCATCTGTGCAGCGAAGATAAATGCCCCTAAAATTCCCATCAAGGCCGTTTTTTCAGAGCTGACGACTTCCCTGACCTTCCTGCAAATAAGCCCGAGCCCGCCGGCAGCTATAGCCAGTGTCCCTGTCGCAACCGGTACCGACAAAAGTTCATTTGCCATATGCATAATATTTTTCCTTTTCTTTTTTTATTAAAAAATTATAAGCACTCTGCCGCCTATAACCACAGCGTCACTTACGCTGTCATTACCGCCGGGATTGGTAATATATTGAATGCTCGGACTGACCACAAGCCACGGTGCTATCTCTGCGCTGTAATACAGCTCCATCACACTCTCATAATCCGCCGTATAGCTCGTTTTCGCTGAGTCGCTGAAAAATCCCTGGCCAAACGCAAGGCCTAAAACATCTTTGTCTCTTCCCTCGAAAAGACCTAAATATTGAAAACCGAGGCTCCAGAAATTTGTAATATCATTTGTCCTGCTCGGGCTATAGCCGTACCTGAAAAATGCACCAAGCCCTTGTTCATCGTCGCTATTGTTATTTTCTTTTTTCAGCATCTGGTCGAAGCTGAGGTAAAAGCCGACATCATCGCGATAGCTTTTACCCGCATCAGCCGAATCCGTATTTGCTTTCGGCTGCGCGTCATTCCATAAACCTGCCCTGTATGTCCCCTCCAAAGGCCCGTTTGCCGAATCAAACCTTGCTGTCAACCCGCTCTCCAGAATATAAAAATAGTAATCTTCACCGCAAAAAGCCGTTCTGAACCCCGTTTCTCTGCCGTCAGCCTGTGCATCCGCTATACCGCCCATCAAATACAAATCATCGTTGAGGTAATACGTAAGCACCAAACCAAGGCTATACTCCGGAAAAGGTATCGCAGGGTTATCAACGAAGGCCGCATTTAAAAATTGTGTTATCTCATCATTCGCATATTTAGCTGCATCGAAATAACCCGTAAAATCAATCTTGCCTACCATCAATTCACTTGCCTCACCGAACGGCTGGCAGATATAATAAAGCTCCTTGACTATCGCCGTCTCGTTTCCGATTGCATCCGCATTTATTCCCCAGCTGCTGCCGACCGACTCATCATTTATTCCTGCTGTATCGGGCCAGCCGCCTTCGACAAGCAGATAAACTCTTCCGCCATCGAAGCCCAGCAGTTTTTCCATATCAACAAGCACCTCGAGGTCATAGCTGCCGGATAGCCTGCCGCTTCTGTCGTGTTTACTTAGTCCGCCACGCACATTCTGCTGATAAACATTCGTTAAAGCAAAGCCGAACTCAATACCCTTATCCTCGAGCTCTTTGTTCAGACCGAAAAAACCGCCCGTCAGGCTTTCTCTCTTCCACAGCGGCTCCAGCTCATGCAGACCATAACTGACACCTGCAATCGCTAACACAAAAAAACATGCAATCAAGGCCTTTTTACAGCTCACCATTCTCCCCTTTCAAAAAAATCCTCTATAAATAACAATATTTGCGCATAAAAATATTAAATTCGTGCTACGATGTCAAGAAATAAATTAAGTCTTTTCAAATTTTTTTTAAATTGTAAAATAAGCTGATTATTGTAGCTGTAATCAATTGTTGGGCTGTTTAACTGTAACAGGAGCTTAAAAATGTCTCAGCTTGAAAGAATAGGAATTTCGCTTGAAAAGGATTTATTATCCGGCTTTGACAAACTGATAAAAAAGCAGGGTTATCAGAATCGCTCGCAGGCCTTCTGCGACCTTATCCGTCAGCAGATAAGCAGAGAAAAAATAAAAAAGCCGAAGGCAAAAGCCATCGCCTCCGTTTGTCTTGTCTATGACCATCACGCTACAAAGCTGCTGCAGAAACTAACGCATCTGCAGCATACCCATTTATTACAAACAGTCTGTTCCACACACGTTCACCTCGACAAGAATGACTGTTTGGAGGTGATTGTACTGAAAGGGCAGGTCTCACAGATACACAAACTCGCCGAACACCTGCTCAGCCAGAAGGGCGTAAAAATCGGAAAAGTCAGCCTTGTCACTGCTCATTAAATTGGCTTTTACACGCTTTTTTAGAATTGACGATTCAGGCTTGACAAGCTCAACCATCTTTTGATTTAATATCTGTGTAAGGGCGATTAGCTCAGTTGGTTAGAGCGCACGGATCACACCCGTGAGGTCACAGGTTCGAACCCTGTATCGCCCAATCGATTATAACATTCCTGATGTTATTGTTTCCTGAATATAGCATCAAATAAAAAATAACACTCCCGGAAATCCAACTATAAATTATATATATAAAGCTGATTTCCTATGTCTAATCTTCCTTTTGTATCGGAGCTGTCCACAAATAGATTGTATGTTGTTCTCTGTCCTCACTGGAAATGAATTCTATAACCTTGTCAGGCCTGACACCCTTCATATCAAAATTATGCGATACAATGCGTGCACCTGGCTTGAGTTTTTTCAGTTGTGGGATAAGTCTCACGTTTAGCTTCGGAAGAAGGAAAAGAGTTATTACGTCTGCCTCGCTCACATCGACAGTAAAAATGTCCCTTTCTTCAATTCTAACAAGGTCCTCAACATTACTGATTTGCGCATTCTTAATCGACTCTTTTATACACATAGGGTCAATGTCAAAACCCACAGCCTTGCATCCATATCTCTTGGCTGCCGTAACTACAATCCTGCCGTCCCCGCAGCCAAGGTCATAAACCAAATCATCCTTTTTTACATCAGCCAGTTCCAGCATTTTGTCAACAACATCGTATGGCGTAGGAAAAAAGGTAACATCCAGTTTTACAGGCTCATTCTGCAGCTTCTTCTTATCATTTTTTTGTGCTAATAAAAAACAGGAAAAAACTACAACAAAACCCCCGAGAGAAACCAATAAAACCTTTTTATTTAACATCGCAAACCTTTCATAATCTCACTTAACGGAAAATCCCTTCTATTGGACCCCATATTTTATACATTATACAATGTTGATAAATAACTTTCTGGATAAAAACACTAATTTCCTTGAGGCCACAGGTTCGAGCCCTGTATCGCCAAATAAATAATATCACTCCACCATACACACCGCCTTTTTTATCTGAAGACTCAGATGAATTATGAGACCTTTTATAACTTTGCAAAAAAATTTACTATTTCTATTGACTATTTCAAATAATTATTTAAAATATATAATAGATTTGAGGAGGGCTTTATGGCTATCAGAAGAGATGGTGTAAAAAGCAGAGAAAAGTTACTTATAGCTGCTTCGGAAGTCTTTGCGGAAAAAGGTTACCGTGATACGGCGGTAGCTGAAATCTGCAGGCGGGCAGGGAGCAACGTAGCAGCCGTAAACTATCACTTTGGAAGCAAGGATGAGCTGTACGCAGCGGTATGGCGAAATGCCTTTGAGCAGGCAATGCAGGTTTACCCGCCGGATGGTGATTTACCATCGGATGCACCTGCTGAAAAACGCCTTCACGCACTGATTCATTCCTCTTTACATCGAATTCTCGACGACGGCAGGCTGGGACGCGCAGGACAAATACTTTTACATGAGCTTGCTGAGCCAACCGACGTAATTGAAAAGATTTTACATGATTCGATACGCTCCCTGCGGCAAAGAACAGAACAAATCATTAAAGAGCTTTTGGGCACGAATGCGAGCGAGCAGGACCTGAGATTTTGCGAGTTGAGCGTGGTTCATCAATGTTTCGCAATAGGATTCGCAAGGGGACGCAATAAGCTGCCTCCTTTTCTAAAAAGTAACAAACCGCATTACGAGTTTATCGATGAATTGGCTGAGCATATAACTGCATTCTCACTGGCTGGTATTGCCGCTGTCCGACGCAAGGCTGAGAAAAAATCAAAAACAAGTAACCGAAAATTGGTAAAACAGGATTAATCAATGAAATATCGACACGAAGTTATCGCCGTTGAAGTTTTTTTGTTGTTCACCGCAGCTTGTGCTCTTTTTACACTAAATGGTTGTGCTCCGGTTGGGCCTGATTACGTTCCGCCGGAAACTTCGGCCTCTTCAAACTGGCATACAGAGCTAAAGGGAGGCCTGACCGCCGATGAAATGAACCCGCAAAAACTGGCCAAATGGTGGAAAACGTTAGACGACCCTTGCCTCTCGAGCCTCATAGAGCGAGCCGTAGCAGGCAACCTCGACATTAAAGATGCCTGGGCAAGGCTGCGACAGGCACGTGCAAGCAGGGCCGTTGCCCAGGCATCATTGTTCCCTTATCTAAATTTCTCCGGTTCGGACACCTGGACACGCAGCAGCGAAGATACCGGAACAGGCAAAACAACACAGCTGTACTCCTCGAGCTTTGATGCAGGTTGGGAAATAGATATTTTCGGAGGTGTTCGGCGTTCAATTGAAGCCGCCGATGCAACCTTGCAGGCAACTGAGGAAAATTTACATGATGTGATTGTCACTCTGCTTTCGGAAGTTGCCCTGAACTATATCGAAGTAAGAACCTATCAGGCCCGTCTTGACGCAGTACGTGAAAATCTTAGTGCACAGCAGGAGACTTACCAGTTAATATTGTTCAGAAACCAGGCCGGATTAAGTGATGAGCTTGCCGTACAGCAGGCCCGTTACAATCTCGAAAGCACTCGTTCACAGCTACCAACTCTGAACACCGGCCTGCAGGAGGCAATGAATCGCATTGCGGTGCTTCTCGGACTCAAGCCTGGAGAAGTGCACGAAGTGCTGGAAAAAACCGAGCCTATACCAATAATTCCTCCACAGGTTGCTGTCGGCGTGCCGGCTGATATGATGCGGCGAAGACCTGATATAAGACAAGCCGAGAGAGAGCTGGCTGCACAAACTGCAAATGTCGGTGTAGCTACAGCGGACCTTTATCCCAAATTTACGTTGGCCGGTTCCATCAGCGCAAAAGCCGTCTCATTCAATAGACTGACCAACAACTTGACATCGACGGGCGACCAAGTTTTAAGCGGCGGCCCAGCCGCTAGCTGGGCAATCTTTGATGCCGGAGCTATCCGCCAGAATATAAAAGTCCAGTCGGCACTGCAGGAGCAGGCTCTAATCAATTACGAATCCGCAATTCTGAACGCACTGGAGGAAGTCGAGAATGCTCTTGTGGCTTATGCTGATGAACAGGACAGAAATTATAATCTGCAGCAGGCGGTCGAGGCCGCCCAGTCAGCCGTTGAGCTGGCACAGCAGGAATACCAGGCAGGCCTCGTGGATTTCAGCAATGTGCTTGATGCGCAGCGCTCATTGTTATCGTTCCAGAACGAGCTGGCCCAGAGTGACGGAACCGTCGCTTCGAACTTCATTCGGTTATACAAGGCCCTCGGAGGAGGATGGACGTCTTACGCCTCTGCAGAGAAATAGAAAACGTTTCGCAGGAGAAAAAAATGAAGGGTGGAAAAATTCCAGATTCAGACGTCGGCAAAATCATAGGTATCGATAAGCTCTCCAGTAAAAGGGTTCATATGAAACGCTGGCTTATTATAGCAGGCTTGCTCGTCGCACTATTGATATCGGTTGCTATCTTGAAAAAAGTAAAAAAGTCAGACTCAATGCAATTTAAAACAGAGAAGGTTCAGCGAGGAGATATTACTGTTCTTGTAACCGCAACCGGTACACTTAATCCTATAAACGAAGTCGAGGTAGGCAGTGAGCTATCGGGTATTGTCGAAAGCGTCGAGGTTGACTACAACGACAAAGTCAAAAAAGGCCAGGTGTTGGCAAGGCTCGATACATCCAAGCTTAATGCTCAGGTAACACAAACCAGGGCGGCTCTTGAAGCTGTGGAGGCTAATGTCTTGCAGGCACAGGCTACTCTGAAAGAAACCGCCAATAAACTTGAACAATATAAAAAAGTGCGGGAATTAAGCGGTGGCAAGGTACCGTCGCAGACCGAGTTTGATGCGGCACAGGCCGCATACGACAGGGCAAAAGCAGATGTGGCGAGTACAAATGCCGCAGTCTCGCAGGCAAAGGCGACACTCGAAGCATACCAGACAGACCTCTCAAAAGCTGACATTCGCTCACCAATTAACGGTATCGTCCTGACCAGGGACGTGGAACCGGGACAGACTGTAGCAGCGGCATTTCAGGCACCCGTGCTCTTCACATTGGCCGAAGACCTCACAAAGATGGAGTTGCATGTGGACGTGGATGAAGCCGATATCGGACACGTCAAAGAAGGCCAGCAGGCGACATTTACCGTGGACGCTTATCCAAATCGTTCTTTCGAGGCACAAATCGTCCAGACCCGCTATGGCTCACAAACAGTGGAAGGTGTTGTAACATACGAAACTGTGCTCAAGGTTGACAACTCGGATTTATCACTCAGACCGGGAATGACGGCAACCGCTGACATCATAGTTATGAAAATAGAGAACACCATAATGGTATCGAACCTTGCACTGCGTTTCACAATGCCGACCGATGAAAGCCAGGGCGGTTCCAGCGGTTTGGTCGGGGCATTGCTTCCTCACCCCCCTCGGCGGGAGGAAAAACAAATTGAAAGTGACGTTAGCAACAGTACACAGCAGCTCTGGGTATTAAAAAACAAAAAGCCGGTCACCGTACAGGTAATTACCGGCGCAACGGATGGAATTAATACCCAGATATTAAATGGGGAAATTGAACCGGGAACACAGGTGGTGGTTGACATTCTTAGTAAAGGCAAGTGAGTATGCAAAAAGCGGGAGAAAAAGGCAATCATACTCTCATCAAACTCGAAAAGGTCACCAAGGTTTACGGCTCGGGACAGGCCGCTATGCACGCCCTTAGAGGAATTGATATGCAGGTCAGGCAGGGCGATTTTGTCGCGATAATGGGGCCGAGCGGCTCCGGAAAATCCACCTGCCTGAATATCCTTGGCTGTCTCGATACACCCAGCGATGGTACTTATATTTTTAAGAACATAACTGTTAATGAATTAAACCACAACCAGAGGGCTTTGCTTCGACGTCACTATCTCGGCTTTGTATTTCAGGGTTACAATCTTCTAAGCCGTACCTCCGCCTTGGAAAATATCGAGCTGCCCCTCATCTACAGGAAGGTGCCCGCAAGACAAAGGCAGAAGCGGGCCGCTCAGGCACTTGATGCTGTCGGCCTTAAAGGATGGGAAAAGCACACACCAGGCGAGCTGTCAGGAGGCCAGCAGCAGAGGGTCGCAATCGCAAGGGCGATAGTTACCGAGCCGGCTTTGCTGATGGCCGACGAGCCGACTGGCAATCTCGATACAGTTCGAAGTCACGAAATTATGGAGCTGCTGGCAAAGCTTAACAAAGAACAGGGTATAACAATTATAATGGTCACTCACGAAAAGGATATGGCGAGCTATGCGAGAAGAATCATACATTTTCTCGATGGTCAAATAGAATCGGATAAAAATAATACAGGGAAAAAGTAATGCTGTGGGACACTCTCATACTGGCAATACGGGAAATAAGACGTCACGTCCTCCGCTCGATGCTGACAATACTCGGTATCGTTATCGGCGTTGCATCGGTAATAATAATGGTGACGCTGGGAAGCGGTGCAACCGCGCAGGTTACCGAGCAGATATCCAGTCTTGGCAGCAATTTACTAATGGTCGCTCCTGGCAAAAGGCAGGGCCCGGGCCGCGATTCTACAGCCCCGCCGTTCAAAATAGCCGATGCTGAGGCCATTGCAAGAGACATCAGCTCGATAGACGCTGTAGCTCCTACTGCAAGCCACTCCGCTACGGTAATATTCGGAAATGAGAACTGGTCAACAACTATTAACGGTACCACAAACGAGTATTTAGAGGTAGGCAACTGGACGATAGAAAACGGTCGCCGGTTCACCGACGGTGAGTTGCACGCAGGCTCAGCCGTTTGTATCATAGGAGACACGATTCGTGAGCAGCTATTCGCGAATCAGCAGGCACTTGGACAGCGAATCAGAATAAAAAAACTTTCTTTTCAGGTGATTGGAGTATTGAAAGCCAAGGGACAAAGCTCTATGGGAAGGGACCAGGATGACACCGTCATCGTTCCCATACGCGCATTTCAGAGACGAATTTCAGGAAACACTGATATTGGTATGATTCAGGTTTCCGTCAGTGACGGTGCTTCCACGGAGAGGGTGCAGCAGCGCATCGAAAGTTTAATGAGAGAGCGCCGTCATATCTCTGCGAACGAGGAAGATAATTTTGAGGTTATGGACCTGAAGGAAATTGCAAATATGCTGACCGGTACCACGCAGGTGCTTACCGCTCTGCTCAGTGCCGTCGCCGCCGTCAGTCTAATCGTCGGTGGAATTGGAATTATGAATATAATGCTCGTATCCGTCACCGAACGCACAAGGGAGATTGGCATCCGTTTGGCAATAGGTGCTCTCGAAAGAGAGGTCCTCTTGCAGTTTTTGGTAGAGGCCGTCGTGCTTTCTTCCACCGGAGGATTGATCGGAATCATATTCGGGCTCTTAGCCAGCGCATCGCTTAAAAATCTCTTGATGGTCCCCTTCGTATTCAAACCGGGAATTGTAGTTATTGCTTTTTTGTTCTCGGCTGCCGTGGGTGTAATGTTCGGTTACTTCCCCGCCCTAAAAGCAGCAAGTCTCGACCCCATTGAAGCGCTGCGCCACGAGTAAGCAAAACAAACATTATTTCCTTCAGGTACAGACCGCTTACTGCAGGCTGACATCCTTGCGCTTTCGGCCCATACTGCGCACCTCGTCGAAAAACGGTGTATTTTTATTCTCCACGCATTCAGCCGCATAAAGATACATCGCTGCAGACCAGCTCTGCCAGTCTTCACCGCACGCCTTGCCGTCCTGCGCTCGGTGCCATTCATTAAAGCCGAAATCCACATCAGCAGCTCGCTTTTGTCTGATAAGCTCCGTTAAAGCGACGAGTTTTTTCTCCGCAAGCTTAAACCTGCCAGCCGCTACCAGAGCCGCAATGTAAAATCCGCATATAAATGGCCACACACCTCCGTTATGATATTCGCCAGCTGGATTGTACTTGGCGTATCTTGGCAGCCAGTCCGGGTCATCCGGCCTGACATAAGGGAAAAAGTTAGGAGGCAAATCAACCGCCAAATCCTCATTCCTCCGTAAAGCCTCACACTCAGTCTCAACCCAGTTAACAAGCCTTCGAGCTCTGCTCGGCGGTGCTATACCTGACAGAATCGCCAGACTGTTGCCTAACAAATCGAACCGCTCGCTGCGATAAACCTTATACGACCACAAAGCGTAATAAGGCTTAAATCTCAGCACCAGGCCCTCGTGAACATGCCGGTTCTGCCGGTCTCCTATGACCGTAAAATGTCCCATACTTTCTCGAAGACGCGATGCTCTTTCGTGCTGTCCCCAAAGACGCAGATAGATATAAGTCAGTGTATTCACATATAATCCGTACCCAAGTACCCACTGCTCGTCTCGCCAGTCGCTTGTGGGAAGTTGTGAAACTAAAACCCGGTCCGACGGACTTCTATATTCCATCCACAGCAGTGATTTCTCTACCGCCTGTTTTATAAACTCTTCCTCCCCCGTTACCATTTTCCACAAGCCTGCCGCAATTAAAAACAAAGGTGTGCAGTCGCTCGAGCCCCTGTCATTGGGGTCGTTAACAAGAGACGATATATGGCCCAGCCTTGACTGGTTTTTACCAACTGTCTCAAGAACACGGCGGAGCGACTTTTTTAATTTTTCATTTCCTGAAATTAATACTCCCAGCGACGAAATCATCAAATCTCTCGTATAAGGTTCAGGATAACCCCAGCCCGCTACACGGGGAAGTTTCCTGTATGGGCCGTGATTAT
>CAYNDE010000051.1:0-10799 GCA_964395535.1 uncultured Pirellulales bacterium | reverse complement strand
AAACAGCAAACGTTACCAATGGATAAGTTTATGGACGGACTTATCAGGCCGAAATGAAAAATTTTCATCTCAATCATTATGAAAAAGCCTTTGGAAACTGGTTGATTGATAATCACATACAATACATAGCAGTCGATGAGCAAAAAAGGGCGGCTCTCGGCCGTTCTAACATCAAAAGCTTCGATTATCTTATTTACCCACCGAATCAGCAGATAATAGTTGCAGAAGTAAAGGGCAGAAAGTTCAGCGGCTCGAGCCTCGCCAAACTTGCAGGTTTCGAATGCTGGGTGACAGCCGACGATATTGAGGGTCTCTTGCGATGGCAGCAGGTTTTTGGGCCTACTCATAAGGCTGCTTTTATCTTCGCTTACAAAATCGAAAAAATCGACGTCGATTTTGACGGCAGGGATATTTATGATTTCAACGGCTCGGCATACATTTTCTTTTGCATTAAGCTTGAAGATTACATCAGTTATATGAAGCTGCGGAGTCCGAAATGGAAGACCGTAACACTGCCCGCTGAGAAATTCCGAACCTGCGCCGTTCAGATGCAAAATCTGCTGCTTTAATTAGTATTTGTTATTTTTGCCGCAGTCCTATGGACTCCTGGCGGAGAGCGGACACAGAGAATACAAAGTGTTTTTAATTTTAGGGAGCATTAATGAAATACATTATATATCTGACAATTGTGCTGCTGATATTGAGCGGCTGTTCAAGACATAGTATCGTAAGATTTAATACGAAGGAAGATTTGGTTGGCTATTATATCAAATCTGTGAACAGTAAAGATATTGAGCTGCTTAAGAAGGCATATCATCCCCAGTTACTGAAAATGATTACAGATGATAACGCTGATTTTTTCAACGATTTTTTCGCGAAAGAGTTGAGCAGGTCTATACCGTCCGACAGCGATGTCTCTTATCAGGCGGTCGGGGACAGCAATGATGCCGGCCTTGGCAATCTTATCTTCATGTTCAAAGATGCGTTTGATTATCCGATTGCCCCGACACTTGTTTGCGAAATCGATTATAATGAATCCGAATACTCGTCCGTGACTAAATTTTTGTATCTGTCTGATACGAGGGATGGATGGTTTCTTGTATTTGGTATTCCGAAACAGCAGACCCTTGTTCAATATCGAGACGCTAAAAACCAGAAAGATAAAGGCAAATCTGGAATGGTAAAATAAGGTCTATATAATCTGCCTGGGGTGGAAAAGACAGCAGTTAGAAAACAATCGCTTATTCGCTGATATTTTTATATAGTATCCCTATGCGAATAATAGCGGGCACGAAACGTGGAATGAAACTTTTAAGCCCTAAAACGGAAAGCTCAAGGCCGATACTCGACAGGGTTAAGGAATCGGTTTTTAACGTTCTGTTCAATTACGGCTTTCCCGCAGGAAGTACAGCAGCCGACCTTTTTTGCGGCGTCGGCTCACTCGGCCTTGAAGCCCTCAGCAGGGGGGCTGATTTCGTTTGCTTTGTTGAAAAAGAGCCTAAAATAGTGACACTGCTTAAAAAAAATATAGCAAAGGCCGACTTCGTAAAGGAATCAAAAGTTATAACGGCAAATGCCTTTAGGACTGGTGCTGTTGCCGACACGGAGAAAAAAGCGTACGACCTTGTTTTTATTGACCCGCCATATAAACTAACAAATGATGTCGGTGAGAAATCGCAGCTTGCGGCTTTATTTTATCTGTTAGAGACACAAGTGGCTGGCGGAGCTGTTGTTGTGGTAAGAACAAGTAAAAAAACAGAGTTGCTGCAAAGGTACGGCTCTTTTAAGATGGCAGAAAGACGGATATGGGGTACAATGGCTGTCACATTTTTGGTGCATTAGGACAATGACAAATAAACAGGCTGCAATAAAAATAATAAAAAGGCTGCGCAGCAACGGCTTCGAGGCATTGCTGGCCGGCGGCTGTGTGAGAGATATGCTCTTAGGCAGGGCGGCAAAGGATTATGACGTTGCAACAAATGCAAAGCCGCAGCAAATCATAAAACTGTTCGAAAGGACACTGAAGGTCGGCGCAAAGTTCGGAGTCGTTATTGTCCTGCTCGATGATAAGCAAATTGAAGTTGCAACCTTCAGGGCCGAAACAGGTTATCAGGACGGCAGGCATCCGCAGAACGTCAGGTTCACGGATGCTGCTGAAGATGCAGCGAGAAGGGACTTTACAATCAACGGAATGTTTTATGAGCCGCTTGAGAAAAAAGTCATCGATTTTGTTGGCGGTAAGATTGACCTGAAAAAGAAAATCGTACGGACAATCGGCAGGCCTGAGGAACGCTTTGCCGAGGATTATCTGCGGATGCTGCGTGCGGTGCGCTTTGCAACCCAGCTTGATTTCGAAATTGAATCCAAAACGCTCAATGCCGTTTGCAAATACGCAGCTCGAATTTGCAAAATCAGCGGTGAACGTATATGTATGGAATTGGAGGCTGTACTGACCGACCCCAACAGGGCCGACGGCCTGCGGCTGATGGAAAGAGCCGGTCTTGTTAAGCAAATCTTTCCCGGCCTTTCAACGGAGCAGATAAGCCTTGCTATTAAGGTTCTAAACGGATTAAAGAGGAAAATCAATTTTGCAATTGCTCTGGCAGCTTTGTTCGTCGGATGTCCGACGGAATTTGCACTTGAAAAAATAAAGGTCCTCAAGCTGAGCAGAAATCAGACAAAGCATATAAAATTTTTGCTGACCAACAGGGGTAAGTTGCTTGACGATAAAATGTCACTTGCACAATTAAAACTGATACTTTCAGAGCCGTATTTTCGAGACCTTTACGAGCTGCAGCGGGCTTTACAAAGAGCGGAGAATAAAAGTATCGGACCACTTGTCAAATTGAGAAGAAGAATCAGAAAATTAGGTGACATCGAATTAAGGCCGAAACCTTTATTGGATGGTTTCGAGCTAATCAAGTTGGGTGCATGTCCGGGGCCGTTACTTGGCAGACTGGCTGAGGAAATGTACATTGCTCAGCTCGAAAATACCCTGCAGACAAAGCAGCAGGCTGTTGAATGGGTTCAAGGCTGGCTCAAAAAACACAGTATTAACGAGGGCTAAATTGATGTCCTATAATATTATTATTGTCTGCTAAAGAAGATTTCACTGCATTTCAAGTCGATTGCCTATGTATCCCATGCTCTCTATTTTATAATGAATGTTTTTTTATTGACAGTATAGGTATTTTTCTATAGTATATAAGCATCTAAGACGACAATAAACATAGTTGGAAATTATACTTGTGTTCGATAAAAGTCGCCTATAGGCACCATTTTTGAGGGTTGGTGTCGGCCGATTTCTGACATTAAATTTGCCGGCTGGGTTATGGTTCTAAGAATACAAAGACTTTTGGAGAGTTTTTAATGCTTGGTAGAAAATCCTTTGCTTGTGTTTTCGTGGTATTTTTTATTTGCTTATCGACGCTTTTTGCAGAAGGTCTGAACAATCAGGATGTTGACAAGCAATTCGGCAACTTTTTGCATTACTTGAGAATAGGCCGGCTTGACCTGGCGAAAGCTACTGCGAAACTGATAATCGACAGTAATCCCGACCCTGTTCAATTGCTTGAAAGCAGCACAGCAATTCAGCAGAGCGATATTATTCTGCGCAAGGCAAAAGAAAATGAGTATGACAGGGAGCTTGCAGAACTCAGTTCCCAAATAGTCGGACTGATTGAAAAGGGAAGATTCATCCGCAGATGTGACCCAAAGATTATTGTAGAGGAAATAAAAAGACTGAGCAATGGCAGCAGAGGCTGGCTTAACGGGGTTAGGAGGTTGCAGGATGCCGGTGAGTACTCGATAATGTATATGGTAGATGCACTGACCGACTCATCCAGAGAAGCCGAATGGCCTGATATAATCCGGGCTCTTCCTGAAATCGGCAGGGATGCTGTCAGGCCGCTTGGCGCAGCTTTGCAGATTAATAATGTTACCGTTAAGGCGACAATAATAGAAACTCTCGGGCGGATTGAATATCCCCAGTCCCTGGCATATTTGAAATATATTATTGAAAATGATGAATCGGCACAGCTAAGAGAGCTGGCAAGGGAAAGCATAAATAAAATCGACCCATCAGCTTTGAGAGTGCCTGCGGCTTCGCTTTTTTACACTCTTGCCGAGAATTATTACTATCACGCAGAGTCCCTCAGCCCTGCAATAGAGGCGGAATTCGCAAATATCTGGTTCTGGAATCCTGACAATAACAGGCTCGAAAGAGTGGAGGTTGACAAAAGCTATTTCTATGAGCTGATGGTTATGCGATGCTGCGAATGGTCATTGCGGGCGGATGCATCTTTCGGCCAGGCTATCGGACTTTGGATTGCCGCATTTTTCAAGGCTGAGTCGACCGGTGTTGCGATGCCGAATTATTTCGGCAGCGAGCATCCGGACGCTATGACTTATGCGACGACGGCAGGGCCGGAGTATCTTCATCAGGCGCTGGCGAGAGCGTTAAAGGACGGAGACAGCTATATTGCGCTCGGAGCGGTCGAGGCCCTTGCGCAAATTGCCGGTGAGAGGTCGCTGCTTTATAATATCGGCATAGCTCAGCCTCTGATTCAGGCTCTTTCCTATAATGACAAGGCTGTTCGATACAGCGCTGCCATCGCCATAGCAACAGCAGGGCCGACTATTAATTTCGCTGAAAGAAAGCTCGTTACGGAGAACCTTGCAGAGGCCCTTGGCCAAGGTGAAAAAATAGAAGATTCGCAGGACTGGCCGCAGCAGTTGGCAGACAGCTATGCACTCCGTTCAGCCGCTGCTATGCTTAACGTAGTTCAGAGTCGAAATAAAATAATTAACCTGGCAGGTGCACAGAGCGCGCTGATAAGCGCGACAAAAGACAATCGCCAGCAGCTTCAAATCCTCGCAGGACAGGTCCTGGCGTATCTTAACAGCACGGATGCACAGAGGACGATTGCAGCAATGGCACTTGACGAAAGAAACTCAATGGAAGTTCGAATATCAGCTTTTAATTCCCTCGCCACGTCAGCCAAATTGAATGCCAATCTACTTAATGTCGAGCTGATAGATGCCATTTACTCACTTATCGGCTCTCTGGATACCGAAGCCGATTTAAGAAGTGCAGCCGCTGCCGCTTATGGTGCATTTAATCTGCCGAGCAGAAAGGTCAAGGACCTCATCCTCGACCAGTCAAAAAGCTAAGCTTTATTCCATCCCGGTTTTGTCCGACTCGGAACTTTTCCAGGAACTCAGAGAGTTCTGGTCTGCGATATCCGTGCAGGTTATATGCTTTTCCAGGCCTGTTAAATCCGCAGGCTCATTAGGCTCCGGCGGTTCGGGAATCTTAGGTTGTGTTTGTTTCAGCTTTTTCTGTTCAGCCTTCTGGTAAATCTCATCTACCAGTTCTTCTGTGGACAGATAATTGCTTTTGTATGAAACGAGGTTGTTAATCTTATTGGTCCACCAGCTCATATATGACACATTGGTTTTTTGAAGCTCTTCTTTAAACTTTTCTGTGAAGCCAATGCTTTGCAAAAAGCTGCTCTGATATATTGGTGTAGCGGATATCAGGACAATAGCAAAGCTCCATATAAGCAGACCCGCCCAGAAGCCCAAAAATCCTGAGCCAACCAAATCGAGCATTCGCGGAACCGGCACATTGAACTGGCTTAAAAAAAATACGTATGATATGCCGTACAGAAGTAAGAATGCACCAATTGCTACGGCCAGAATAACTAAAGCATCGCCGTACCGCGTTTCACCGGCAATGGGAAGAAATTGCTCGATTAAAGGCCTTGAAAAGATGGCGAGGTAAATTGACACAACAAGATTAAAAAATAATATCCACGTCTCATAGAAGCCGATCTTGACTGCTATGTAAACAAATAACGCACCGAATAATATGCCTATCCAGAATCCCATCTGTTATCCTAATACTCTGTCAAGTTCTTCCATACTTGTTATGCCCGAGAATACTCTTCTGAGGCCTTCTTTGCGCAGATTGCTCTTGCCCCTCTTGTCACCCTCATTTCTCATCTCGATTAAAGGCAGTCTGTTGTTCGAGAGCACATCTTTTAATTTATCGTCGATAACGAGCATATCGAAGATGGCGGTCCTTCCTCGATAGCCGGTATTTGAGCATTGTTCACAGCCTTTGGCTTTATATATGTGGGTATAGTCCAGGCTTCTTTGTCGAAAAGTTTCCATCTGGCTGTGGCTCAGCTTGGCAGGCTCTTTGCAGTTATTGCAGAGTATGCGTATCAATCTCTGTGAAACCATAATGCTGAGTCCCGAAGATATAAGCATCGGTGATACACCCAGGTCAATCAGGCGGACCATAGTTGACGCATTGCTGTGGCTGTGTATCGTCGCCAGCACGAGATGTCCTGTCTGAGAGGCCCGAAGAGCTATCGATGCCGTTTCCTCGTCTCTTATTTCGCCTACACATATCACATCGGGGTCCTGCCTTAATATGCTCCGCAGGCTATTGGCGAATGTAATATCAGCCTTGGGGTTGATTTCAATCTGGCTGGCGTTTGGCAGGACACATTCTATCGGGTCTTCAACTGTAATAACATTCCGCGTGAAAAGGTCAATCTGATTCAGCATCGCATAAAGCGTCGTTGTCTTTCCGCTGCCTGTTGGTCCGCACAACAGTATCATTCCTGAAGGTTTCGCTATGTATCCATTGATTACTGCAGCCTGTTTTTGTGTCAGGCCGACGTCTTTGAGCCTGGATGTGCCTGCATTGTAGTTGAGGGCTCTTATCGACAGTTTCTCGCCGTTAACGACCCCGGCGCTTGCGACCCTGAAGGAGTAAATCCGCTCGGCCACCTGAGCGGAAAATGCCCCGTCCTGAGGCCTTCTTTTCTCCGCAATATCCATTCCGGAAACAGCTTTAATGCTGTTAATGACCGCCTGGCACTTCTCTGACTCAAGCTCGTTAATCAGTCTCAGCATACCGTCAACCCGAAGCCGTATTGAATAATTGGAATCGTCCTTCGGGTCAATGAGGATGTCACTTGCTCTTTCAGAAAGGGCGTCAAAGACGATTTCCTCGGTCATATTTAGGATATGACGGTCCTGCTTTTTGCCTTTGCCGTGGCCGAATACCTCTTTAAGCTCTTTGCCTGACGAGCTCAGAAGTGTTATCTCGGAATCGACCGGAACGCTGAAATCTATACTCCGCAGGTGGTCGAATGTATTGTGCAGCTTATCTTTTAATCTTCCTGTTGTCCCGTTATGAATGCCGCTGTAATTAAAGATAATATCTGCTGTTACGAGCACGGCGAGGAATATGGGGCCTAAAAAAAGAGCAACTAAATTAGCCGCCGTCTTACAATTCTTGGGCACAAGCCGGCTGAATTGAAGACGCTGGACAATATAAAGACAAAGGTACACCCATACAATGAGCAGTATCAGCTTTATAGGATTAAAAGCCAAAGCCGCTGCTGTTATTGCTCTGCTGCCAGAGGCCGCCGCAGAAAAAGCTGAATTCGGCAGCAAAAAAACCAATATTTTCAAGACCGCTGTTGTTTGCACCCGTAACTTTATCTCCGCAAATTACCAAAAATAAAAAAAATCTTAAAATTAATAATACCATATTTTATTTGTGCAGGCAACCGATTTTTATATGAAAAAGCTAAATTTTACATACATCTTACAAGGGCCAAACCTTATAATAGTATTGACAAGGCCCGTGTATTTGGATAAATTACAAAGGCTGGCGATTACTTAAGTACCTGATAACGGATAGAGATTTATGGTGAAAATAACACTGCCTGACAGCAGTATATTGGAAGTCAAAAATAAAACGACACCAGAGCAAATTGCCGAAAAATTCGGCTCAGACCTTGCCGAAAAAGTCATCGCAGCCAAAATAAACGGCAAACTTTCAGACCTGAGCACCCCCATCGATAGCGATGCCGAGCTGCAAATCATCACAACAGAAGACCCCGAAGCCGTTGAGGTTATGCGGCACAGTTGCGCCCACATAATGGCTGATGCTATATGCCGCATCTGGCCCGGCACAAAGCTTGTTTACGGGCCCGCCGTTGAGGATGGTTTCTATTACGACATCGACCTTGATGAGCCTGTTCGTCCCGATGATTTCGAAAAAATTGAGCAGCAAATGCAGAAAATAGTCGATGCCGACACCCCTTTCGTCAGAAAGGAAATGACCCGCAAGCAGGCGCTGGCCAAAATGGCTTCCGACAAATACAAAACGGACAACATTAACCGCACAGACAGTGACGTTATCAGCTTTTACTCGCACGGTGACGGCTTCGAGGATATGTGTCGGGGCCCGCACGTACCGAGCACAGCAAGGGTAGGCAGTTTCAAGATTATGTCCGTTGCCGGTGCCTATTGGCACGGGGACCCTACTCAAAAGATGCTGCAGAGGGTGTATGGTACCTGCTGGCCCACAAAAAAACAGCTCGACGAATACCTTAACAGACTCGAAGAGGCTAAAAGGCGGGACCACAGGGTCCTCGGTAAACAGCTTGACCTTTTCAGCTTCAACGAAGCCGGCCCCGGCTTTGCCTTTATCCACCCCAAAGGTATGATTATATGGAACGAAATAGTCGATTTCTGGAGGAGCGTCCACAATAAATACGACTACGAGGAAATCAGGACGCCGATAATCCTGAACGAGCAGCTCTGGCATAAAAGCGGACACTGGGACAATTACAAGGAAAATATGTATTTCAGCGAAATCGACGGCACTGGCTATGCGATAAAACCAATGAACTGTCCGGGCGGATGCCTCGTTTTTAAGGCAAGACAGCATTCGTATCGTGAGTTTCCGAAACGTGTCGCCGAGCTTGGTCTTGTTCATCGTCACGAGGCGAGCGGCGTTATGCACGGCCTGTTCAGGGTAAGGCAGTTTACTCAGGATGATGCCCATATCTTCTGCACGCCGGAGCAGATTGAGAGTGAAATAATCGGCGTCATTGACCTCACCTTTGAGATTTACAAGGCCTTTGGTTTCGATGATTTTGCTATCGAGCTTTCCACGATGCCCATCAAGCATATCGGCTCGGAGCAAATCTGGCAAACCTCGACGGATGCCCTCAGGGCCGCCCTCGCACATAGCAATATTAACTACAAGGTCAACGAGGGCGACGGCGCTTTTTACGGGCCAAAAATAGATTTTCACATCAAAGACTGTCTCAAACGCTCCTGGCAGCTCGGCACTATCCAGCTCGATTTTTCTATGCCGGAGCGTTTCGGCCTGGTCTATACCGACAAGGACAACACCGAGAAGACACCCGTTATGATTCACAGGGCCGTTCTCGGCTCTTTCGAACGTTTCATTGGTATTCTCATAGAGCATTATGCTGCGAAGTTTCCATTATGGCTTTCACCGGAGCAGGTCAGGGTGCTGCCTATCAGCGAGAAATCCAACGATTATGCAAAAACGATTCACAGCAGGCTCAGGCAGGAACAAATCCGCTGCGGTATCGACTTGACCGATGAAAAAATAGGGGCAAAAATTGTTAAAGCTCATAGCGAAAAGCTCCCCGTTATGCTCGTTGTCGGTCCGAAAGAACAGCAGGCGGGAACCATTAACGTTAGAATCAGGGGCAGCAAAGATACCAGAACAGAGCATTTAGATAAATTTATAAAAACCGTTAAACAAAAAATTGCCGATAAAAATATAGACTTATCATTTTAGCTCTGTTAGGCGTTTAACAGTGTATAGTCGTTTATTGTCAATCTTTTCAGAAAGGTAAGGTGGTTCACAATTAGCAAGCAGAGTTTAAGAATAAATGGAGCGATTCGTGCCAGTGTTGTTCGTCTTATTGACGAATCAAACAATCAGGTGGGCATTATAGATAGAAATGAGGCAATCAATAGGGCACAGGAGATTGGTTTAGACCTTGTAGAGGTCTCGCCAAAAAGCAACCCGCCTGTATGCCGAATAATAGACTATGGAAAATGGCTCTACGAGCAAAAAAGGAAACAGCGGGAAGGCAGGAAAAAAAGTCATCACCACGCCTCAATCCTTAAAGAAATCAGGCTGAAACCGGAAACTGATAAGCACGACCTCGATATCAAGGTAAATCATGCAAAAGAGTTTCTGGAAAAGGGCTGCCGTGTGCAGTTTACAATGCTGTTTAGAGGCAGGCAAATCCTGCACAAGGACAGGGGCTATGAAATATTGGAACAAATTGCCAAGTCCCTTGAGGAACTTGCCAAGGTTGAAAGGCTGGCCACAATGGCTAACAGGAGAATGACTTTGATGCTTGTGCCGAAAAAATAATATTGAGCTCCACGAATCGTTGAGAAATATAAAACCAGGCGGTTCAGGAAAGCTTGAGACACTCCTTAACGGATTTATAAAGGGCGTGACCGTTTATTTCTTTTTAGGCCTTTAAGAACGGTTGATACAGGCAGATGCCCTAAACCATCTTTAGCTAATCTTTTTACAATAATTTATACCCCGGCTATTGACTCTTATCTGTAAATCTTATAAACTGCCTTGTCTTTATCGCAGTTTGGATTTTGGAATTGAATACTACCTTTGAAGGAATTACATAAATGCCGAAGCAAAAAACCCATAAGGGCCTTAAAAAGAGGGTAAAAATTACCTCCTCAGGACTCATTAAACACCAAAAAGCGGGTAAAGGCCATCTTATGAGCAACAAGAACGCTAAACGTAAGAGACACCTCTCAGCTTCTACGATTATGAATACGGCTATGGCTCGAAAAATGAAGGCGAAGCTGCCGGGTTAGCTTCTTTAGAACAAAAGCCTGCTTCTCGGCTCACCATCAGCTGCCGCCAGCAGGCATTATTTCAAAAATTCTTTTAAGGAAAGCTGATA
>CAYNDE010000050.1:0-10909 GCA_964395535.1 uncultured Pirellulales bacterium | reverse complement strand
GTCTTTTCGTCGATTTTGTCGTCTTCGGTAAAAGGCGTTACAAGAACCGCAAATACACCCTGTAATTTCTTAGCCATAATAATGCTCCTTTATAATTTAAGATTGCTTTGCAAATCTGTTAACCGACAACTGTTCGACGGGCAGTTCTGTCTTCTGCTCTGTAATCAATTGGGCGATTAGTTTTCCTGTTATTGGTCCCATTGTGATTCCAACACCTTCGTGGCCGGTAGCTACGTAAAAGCCTTCAATCGGTGAATCGCTGATTATGGGCATCATATCGGGGCTGTAAGGCCGCAGGCCCGCCCAGCTTCTGATTGTATGAAGCTCTGCCAGGGCGGGGAAAAATCGGATGCACCGTTTTGCTATCTCGCTTATAACTTCAGGATTGACCTCTTTGTTAAAGCCTGCAAACTCTCTGCTGCTGCCGAGTAAGAGATTTCCTTCCTTTGTCTGCTGGACGTTCGCCGCGACTGCTACCTTATTGTTACCTTTTAACGAGTCGAGATAACCTGATGCGATTATAATCTTGCAGTTGATAAAATCGTCAGGGACGTTTTCGACGACAATGAGGTTACCTTTTCTGGGTACGACGGGGATATTAATGCCGGCCATCTCGCCTATTGGAGCGCTCCAGGCACCTGCTGCGTTGACAATATATTTTGTGCTTATTTTGCCATTGTCGGTTTGAACACCAGCAACTTTGGATTTATCGGGAGAAAGCTCGATGCCTGTGACTTCGGTTTTTGTTTTTAGTTCTGCACCGAGTTTTTTTGCTGCCTGTGCTATGGCGATTGTTGCGAGCAGGGGATTTAGCTGGCCGTCATCGGGAAAGTATGCTCCCCCAGCTATATCAGGGGTGACATTAGGCTCTGCTTTAGTAAATTCGTTCGAATCGAGAAGCTCGCAGGAAACGCCAGCGCTTCGAAGCTCTTCGATAGTTTTTTTAAGTGTATCAAAATCTTGAGGGCTGTCTGCTATTGACATACTGCCGGTATTGCGAAGCTCGATATCGAAATCAAGCTCTTCATTTAGCTGCCAATACAGTTTTTTGCTCGCCTTTGCGAGTTCGATATTTATTTCGGGCAGCTCCCAGAGGAATAAATGTCCCTGGCTGGATTTCGATGCTTCGGAGCAAATTTCGCCTCGCTCAATGAGCGTTACTTTCAATCCTTCTTTTGCAAGGTAATAAGCGCAGCAGGTTCCGATTATTCCGCCGCCGATAACGACTACGTCAGGATTAGCCATTGCTGTCTTCCTCCAGAGATGCCAATAGTTTCAGCGGCAACGGTCTTACGGGCGGTCTGGCAGTTCCTGGTTTAATGGAGCCGAATTTCTGATTCGTGTGTTCGGCGATGAGTTTTCGTACTAATCTGCTGCAGCTTCTGCCCTGACATAGTCCCATACCTGCCCTGGTTCTTCGTTTTACCTCGTTGACGGACATTGCACCTTCCGATATGGCCTGCTGGATTTCTTTTAGGGTGATTTCCTCACACCTGCAGATAATCATATCAGGATTCTCTATTTTTATGTCACTGGTTCCTTCGTATGTTCTTGGATTGTTTTCAGCCATTTTTCCTGCCGTTTTTAAGTTTGATATTGCGGACTTCCATACCGAATTTCTTCGGCACGGCGATGGTTATGACTGCTGTTCGATCGAAGCTTTTGGGATTCAAGACCTTTAAAACCTTTGCGTCGCATACGATTTGACCTGACCGGTTAAGGCCGTCAACGATTTCATTCTGCTCGGGGCGGGGAAGAAATTCAAAGGGAAGCTGAACGGCAGCTTCAGTATCGGAGTACGTCATATCCACTACAAAAATAGCTTGTCCCGGACAGGATGCTATGCACAGACCACAGCCATTGCAAAGCTCGGAATTCAGGACGGGAAGGTCTATTATGGAATCACCTATCTTAATCGCTTTCTTGTGACAGGCCTCCTCACAGGGATTGCAGGGTATCTTTTGCGCGCATTCTATTACAACCACCGGCCCCTTTTGAAGTCTTTTTTTAGAGGGGACGCCGGGCAGCTTTTCAAGCTCTTTGTTGTCGAAAACGCCATCGTTGATAAGTGTCATTATTTGAGGCTCCTTCGTATTAGCTGTTCTTTTGCCTGTCGTCTGCTCAGTCCGAAGGGACCAGCTCTGAGCTGCTCAGACCTGTCCAGTATTGACCGTTTTTTCTCTTTAGCTTCGTCGGCATTAAGAAAACCAAGTGATTCTGCTATTGCAATTCCGGCGAGTCTGCCTTCTTCTATAGCCGTGCTGGCCTCCTCTATTCCAGCAATGTCACCGGCGACATAAATTCCGGATACAGTTGTTTCCATATCGTCGTTGTGAATAGGTAAGAAGCCGCCGAGCTCCTGGACGTCGGCGAATTCGCAGCCGGCCATCCAGGCAAGCTCAGAAAGCGGCGATAAACCTATCGCAAGACAAATAACGTCAACATTGAGTTGCTGTTCGGTGCCTTCGATTTGCTTTAAGTTTTTGTCCAGTTTAATCAAAACGGCCTTTTCTACTTTTTCTTTACCGATTGCCTGTTTTATAGTCGTCGATGTAAGGATGGGAACTCCGCACCTGGTTATTTTGCTTGCGTGTACCGCGTAGCCGCCTATCGTCGGCAAAGCTTCCACAATGGCTTTGACTTCTGCACCTGCCTGCAGAAGCTGGTAGCTGACAATCAGGCCGACATTGCCGGAGCCTATCATTAAGACTCTTTTTCCCGGCAGAACCCTGTGAACGTTTATCATTGTCTGAATGGCACCAGCTCCCATCACGCCGGCTAAGGTCCAGCCTGGAAATGCCAGTACGTTTTCTGTCGCACCGGTTGCCAGGAGAATCTTTTTAGCCCTGAACATTACATTTTTGCCGTTTTGAGTGACACACAAGGTATCAGTCTTGAAAGTCCCCCAAACAACGGCGTCGAGCAGAACCTCTGCGCCGCTTTTTTCCACTTCTTCGAGCAAGTTGTTTGCGATATCGATTCCTCTAACGCCGGCTTGATGCGCCTTCGAGCCGAAAAATTTATGGATTTGTTTGAAAAGCTGTCCGCCAGCTTTCTGGTTTTCGTCGAACACAACAACTTCGACACCGGCTTTTGCAGCTTCTATCGCAGCAGACAGGCCTGCGGGGCCGGCTCCAACAATTGCCAAATCTATCTCTCTCATTGTTCAGCCGTCCTTAACTCGCCTGACTGTTGCTGCGTTCTTATCTTCATACCATCCTTAACCGGTGTTATGCAGGTTCGGACATTGGCGATGCCGTCAACAGTCATCATACAATCTGTGCATTGCCCGATTGCGCAGAAGACGCCTCTCGGCTGGCCTTTTTTTCTTGTGTATCTGAAAACGCTTATGCCTGCGGCCATCAGAGCTGCAGCTATCGGTTCATCTTCGAAAGCATCGATAGTATGACCATCGACTTCGATTTTGACGATAGTTTTTTTTTCCAGTGGTCCGAGTATCGGATGCTCTTCGATTCGCATATCTTTATTTACTTCTCAAAAAAAACTTATCATTTAATCGGCGTAATGATTTATGGCACGCATAATGCACTCTTCGCTTACCGGCCCGTAGCTAAATGTTTCTGCATCGAACATTCCGACTTTTATCTCTGAGCGGTACAGACCTTTGGCCTGATATCCTGCACCTTCGAATACACCGATTTTGCCCTTATAGAGTTCGTTATATTTTTTACGAATATCTTCAATTTGTTTTTTAATTTCCCTGCTTTTATCTTCAAGCTCTTTGCGTTTATCTTCTGGAATATCGTTCGCTTTGAGCTGTTCTTGTATTTGGTCTCTTTCGGCCTGCAGTTCGGCGATTTCGTCCTGTCCCCAGGGTGTAGGTACCGGTATGTCGGCGCTGAGCAGATGTTTCCATTTGACGTTGTTGGGGTCAAGAAGGGCGGTAATGTTTCCTTCGGTAGGCTCGAAGCCGGCCGGGTAAAACTCATCATAAGAGACAGTCGATGAGAAATATTCGTCGGCAAGGCCGCCGAAGCCGTGACCGAACTCGTGCATAAAGATTTCCTCGCTTCTGGCGTCGTCGGCAGTAAAAATGGTATAATTGTTATAGATGCCTCCGCCGCCGTAACGTGTTGTATTGGAAATAACAATAATTGCGTCGTAGGGGACATTCGAGGCGATGTCACGCATAGTTTTAGTATCATCTACCAATAGATATCTATCAAGGCCGAGTGCATTATATGATGCGTTTACGGCGGTATTTTTGAATTTTCCTTTTAGCGGCTCATCTACGCCGCTTTCAGCCGACGGTCTTAAGACGCCGTAAATATTGAAATTTTCCTTATTGTCTTTGTAGGGCTTGACCCTGAACATAACTTCTGTAAAATGGTTCACATCTTTTCTGAATTTATCCCACTGCTCTGCAGTATAGCCTTCGCCGACAAAAACAAAATCGACTTTTGAGTGGGGCTTGCCGCTGATGAGTGCTTTATGAACTTTGTCATTTTTATTGTGATTTTCCTTAATGATATTCATGTCACCAGGGTCGATTTTTTCGCTAAAGACAGGCTGAAGGATATTTTTCCTGTCCCTTGCTTCGAGAACGAACAAGACGGGCTTTTTTGGATACGGGATAAGTGCCGATTCGTGATATGTTTTGTTTTTTCCCTTTTTTGCGGGCACAGTTGTTTTATATTCACCGAAGATGCACCCGAAACCTTTGGAAAATATCAGCTCATTGGAATTTATACTATATATCTTGATGTAATACATCCCATTATTCAGGTCATCAATAAGTTTATTCGGATTACCTGCCCATTTATCTGTTTGGTAGATTTGGTCGATAGTAATAATCTCTGAATCGGAGTTGCCTGTCATAAAGAAATCAATCCGCATAGTCTTATCTAAAAAGTAATCGTCAAAATTGATTTGTTGCTGGGCATATAAGGCTGTGGTACCCATCATCAAAACTATTAATATTATGTTTTTCATAACCTACCTCGTTTTCACCATCAACTAAAAACTGATTTAGATTCCACCATATTGCGGGTCTTTTGGCCCGATGTAAAATCCTTTTGGGAATGGGTCTTCGGGGTCGAGTACGAACTGCTGAATGCCTGTTACGTAAGCCCTTCCGGTGATAGCAGGTACAATTGCTTCGAATTGACCGACCTGAGTTTGCTCGACTGCTTTTGCCTCGAATGTGCTGCCGATGATACTTTCGCAGAGAAATGTTTCATTTAGTTTAAGATTTCCTTTGGCAAAGTGCATTGCGATTTCTGCACTTGTCCCTGTTCCGCAGGGCGAGCGGTCAATCTGGCCCGGGCCGTATATGACGGCGTTTTTTGTGCCTTTTTTGCTTTTGGCGGTCGGGCCAAGAAGTCGAACGTGTGAGCAGATGTCAATCTTCGGATTTTCCGGATGCACAATTTCGAGCTGCTCATTTACCGCCTTTCTGATTTTTCTGCCTGTCTCTATAAGCTGGTTGTTCTGTTCCGGCAGCACTTCAAGGCCGACGTCTTTGGCTTCTAATATCGCGTAGAAATTACCGCCGAAAGCGATATCCAGCTTTAGCTTCCCAATGGTTGGTACTTCAACTTCAACATCTGATTTATAAAGAAATGAGGGGACATTTTGTATTGTGACTTTACCTGCTTTTGCGTTTTTGACTTCCACTTCGGCTTTGATTAGTCCGGCAGGAGTATCGAGAACGAATTTTGTCACCGGCTCTTTGGGTTCTATTATTCCTGTTTCCAGAAGGACGGTGCAGGTTGCGATTGTGCCGTGGCCACACATCGGCAGCCAGCCGCTGACTTCGATAAAGAGAACCCCGATGTCGGCGTCTTCGTTGGTTGGCTCCATTAAAATCGAGCCGCTCATAGCGCTATGGCCCCTGGGCTCATACATCAGCATAGTTCGGAAGTCGTCGATGTTTTCCTTTGCATAGAGCCACTTATCGAACATCGTTTTACCCGGAATAGATGGTATGCTGCCGCCGATTACAATCCTCGCAGGTTCACCCTCGGTGTGAGAATCGACGGCTGTGATAATTTTATTAAATCTCATTTTGGCACTCCTTAGAGGCGACCAGAGAGATAAGATAAATAAAGAATTCTACAAAATGATGGTATTTTAGTCAATAACAACCGGTCTTGAAAAGCTTTTGAGAGCATTTTATTTTGAGATAAGGGCAGCTTTCAGCTTTCGGGTGTTATTGTTTTTCCTTCAGGTTTATGTTCCAGAATTCGAGCATCTTATTAAAGAGGTGTATTCTCGCCACCCTGTCTGAAATACCGTGCTTTCTCATCGGGTAAATCATCATATCGAATTGTATGCCTTCTTCAATGAGTGCATCTGCAAGGCTCCAGGTATTTTGCGGATGAACGTTGTCATCGTATGTTCCGTGGACGAGAAGAAGCCGGCCGTGCAAATCCTTTGCCTTTTTGACAAAAGAGGTTTTTTCGTAACCTTGCTGGTTGTCCTGAGGCAGTTTCATACCTGATTCTGCCCAGATGCTGTCATAATAGTGCCAGTCCGTAACCGGTGCAATTGAAACGCCCGCTGCGAATTCCTTTGAGCCTGTCAGGCCGAGCAGAGTGTATGAGCCGCCGCCGCTGGCTCCCCATAGTCCAATCCTGTTTGCATCGACGTAATCCTGCTGCTTCAACCATCTTACAGCATCGACCATATCATTCAGCTCGCACTCGGCCCACATTTGTCCGACAATGAGATTAGTAAATTTTTTGCTTATACCAGTAGCGCTTCTGTTATCGAATCTGAATACTATAAAACCGTTATCCAGCAGAATCTGGTCGGTGAAAATTGAGCGACTCCAGGCATTTTGTACGATAGGTGCTCCGGGTCCGCCATAGACATTGACAAGAACGGGGTATTTTTTTGCCGGGTCGAAATCTTTCGGTTTTAGCATCACAGCCGGCATTTCAAAACCGTCTCCGGCCTTGACTGTTAAAAGCTCAGGATATTGCAGATTAAGCTGTT
The DNA here is from genome assembly GCA_964395535.1 of uncultured Pirellulales bacterium. Lineage (GTDB taxonomy): Bacteria > Planctomycetota > Phycisphaerae > Sedimentisphaerales > Anaerobacaceae > CAYLMG01. The sequence goes on along the minus strand of CAYNDE010000050.1, from coordinate 3,949 downwards.
TTATTTCTTCGACTTCGGATTCTGCGACGACCGTCTTCAGCTTCCCATCACTGCTGTGCAGCGAAAGTTTCGGAGGATTTGTCATATCGGAATACAAATCAAAATAATATTTTCCATCAGGGCTGAAAAATATTTTGTGACTGCCGTCCTCTTCGGTGAGTTGCTCAAGACGTGCACCGTTAAACTTTACCCTGTAAAGGTGTCTTTCGAGATGTGATTTTTTCTTACCGCCGAAATAAATCCATCCGTTTTGCTCATCCACGTGTGCAATCGAGCTTGTAACCCAGCTCATACCGCCGCCGACGGAACATACAGACCAGTCGCCTTTTGTGATTTGATTTTCGAGCTGGCCGTCGATTCTAAACAGATATAAATGTGCGAAACCGTCTCTTTGTGACTGCCATATAAAACGTCTCTGGTTATCGAAATAGTACAAATCGTCTGTCATCTCGACCCAGCCGTTATCCTGCTCAGTCATTATATGTTCTACTTTTCCGGTATCGCGCTGCATAAGGTACATATCAAGTTTTGTCTGGTTGCGATTAAGTGTTTGCACGCATAATCTTTTGTCATCGGGCAGCCATTTAATCCTTGCTATATACTCATACGCACTCTCGCTGGCATCGAACTGCGAAATCTGTTCGCCCTTAATATCTGCTACGTGGACTGTTACTATAGGATTTGTCCGGCCGGCTTTGGGATAACGCTGCTTGTGAACTCTCGGTTGATAGGGCGCAAAGTCCACAAAGTACATTAAGCTTACGGGCGATTCGTCGGATTTCAGGTAAGCTATATACTCGGAATCGTTCGACCACCAGTAAGCGGTATCCTGCCTGCCAAAAATCTCTTCCCAGTAAACGTAAGATAACGTTCCATTAAGAATCGTTTCTGAGCCGTCATCGGTTATTCTGGTTTCAGCCTGGTTTAATATGTCATATACATAAAGGTCATTATCTCTGACGTAAGCGATTTTTGTTCCGTCCGGTGAGAATCTGACTGCCTTTTCTTCGGTGTCACTTTCGGTGATGCGCATAAATTCCGATGCCTTTATATCGAGCAGATAAATATCTTTGTTGTAAATGTAGACTGCGAAATCACCTGAATTATTTATCTGTTGTGGCCAGTCGAGCTTGTTCGGCATATCATCCGGAGGCAGGATTTTTGCCAGACTTTCAAGCGCTTTGTCCCTGTTTACTGCCGGCTGGCGTTTTTCCGTCGCAGGATTGAGCCTTTCAATCGTACGTTCGTTCGCATCTATGCTCGTATCGTATAGCAGGGCAGTCCCATTTTCAAGCCATTCGAATCGGGGCAGCATTGTTAAATCTGCACATTCATCGCTGTTGACCCATTCGATAGTGATTTTTTTTGCCTGCTGAGAGAATGCAAAATTGAGGTTTAATAGAAATATCAATACGACAGTCAATGAAAATAACTTTTTGTGATTTTGCATAATTAAACCCTCGCTCACTAAATCAGATTATCACTTTGTCTTTTCATTATCTTAATTTTCCCAGGCAGATATCTTTATAGTTTTTGGTTACCGAATTCGTCAGTATCTTACAGCCATTTTCCGTTACAAGTACGTTATCCTCTATCCTTACACCAATTTTACCTGGTATATATATTCCCGGCTCGATTGTTAAGACCATTCCTTTTTTGAGTTTATCTTTGCTTAGTACAGACAAAAAGGGGTCCTCGTGAATCACCAGACCAAAGCCGTGACCTGAGCCGTGCTGATAGGGGGGCAAGTTGTGTTTTCTGATAACTTCTCTTGCGGCTCTTTCCGGTTCTTTATTTGACATTCGCGGCCGAATCAGTTTTATGGCTACAGCCTGTGCTTCTTTCACAACGTTATAGACTTTTTGAAAATATGGATTGGGTTCTCCCACAAGAAAACAGCGCGTCAGGTCGCAGCGATAGTGATTGTACTCGGCCCCGAAGTCGATAAGAATGGTATCATTTTTCTTCAGCTTTCTTGTGCCCGGCTGATGGTGGCACCGTGATGCGTTTGCGCCGAATGCAAGAATAGTGTCAAAGCCGTTACGTCCTCCGAACTTTCGAAAGTTATAATCCATCATACCTGCCGCTTCGTTTTCACTAATCCCCACACGCAGGTTTCTGAGGGTCTGGTTCAATGCCAGTGCGGTTATTTGAATTGCTTTTTTGATTGCAGAAAGCTCAAATTTATCCTTGATGCTTCTTGCAGGCTCGATGATTTTGGATACCGTATGAAAGCGAACTTTTGTTTTTTTCTGAAGGTTTTTGTAATCGTTAATTGATATCGAGTTTTCAACAGCGACGCTGCGTAAATGTTTTTGCTTTTTTATCAGTTCGGCAAAGGAATCGTGCAACGTTGTTTTTCGCTGAATGATTTTGCAGCTCGGGCATTGGTTTTGTGCCTGCTCGAAATACCGGCTGTCTGTTAACAAATAGACGTTATTCGGTGCAATCACGGCCCAGCTGTCATGGCCGAGAAATCCCGTAATATAGGTTACGTTGGCCTGATTGGTTGTCAAAAAGCAGCTAATTTTCTTTTTCTTTAGAAGCTGTCTTATTAGCCTGAGCCTTTTTGATATTATCAGCTTGTTCATTTTTGCGGACTCCGGTTAATAATCGAAAGTTTTGGAATATAATTGGAAATTTTAACAGCGGACAAGGAACAAAGCAATTATGCTTTTTATTTTCAGAATAGAATAAAGACGAGTAATTTATTGGACGAATTTAGAACTGCGGCGCTGAAAAATGGCTGTCTATGACGATAGTTGGCGAATTGGCTTGACAAAAAGCGGTAAAAAAGTTATCCTGATAATATAGGACATTTGAGTAATTGTGATAAGCTTTTAGGTATGTGAGATGGTAAAAGAGGCTTCGGTAAGTTGCTTTATAACAGTTCTTTTGATTTTAACGATAAGCAGTTTTTGTTTCGGTGTTGACCCGTGGAAGATTGAGGAGGTTCGCAATAAAGGTATTCTGGATGATGAGGATTTTCAGATTATAGACAGCTTTGTGGAAGAATCGGTCCAGGAGCTGATTGGGGCTAAAGATTTTACAGATATGGCAAGAATACGCGTCAAGCTGCTGAGTCGCAGCAGCTCCAATTCAAGCAGCTCAAGGGCGCAGTATCGCAAGCAATTTTACAAGTCGGCGCATGAGTATATATCAGCGGCTTTAGAATGGGCAGAGCGACTGGAGGACCCGGACAAGAAGCTCGTCGAAAAAATCAATCTTTTAATATTGGTTGAAGGGTTAAGAGATGTCCAGTTAGCGGATTTGGTTTTGGACAAGCTGACCGACTCTAATATGGCAATTCGATACTGGGCGGTTAATAGTGTTTGTAATGCAGAGGTTATCGAGCAGATTAATGCTATGGGTGCAGAGGGTGATAGGTTGACCGGGCAGATAGTCAGCCGACTTGCCAGCATTGTTGAAACCTCGGATGATTCGATAGTTGCAATGATAGCAAGATTCGCCGCGGGGATTAAAGCAGAGCAGGGCACAGGACTGCTGCTGAATGTGGCGGATATGAGGATAAAGCAGTACGCCGGCTGGTCAGTCGAAAATGAGCTGCTGGATGCGGTTATTCTACAAAGCCTGTATAGAAAACTTGCCGTGGCAAATCCGAAAAACGGGACGGTTGCACAACGTTTTGGCCAGCTATATTCTTTCGTAATACAAAGATATATAAAAGGTGAAGAGCAACTGAATGTTGAGCAGAAGCAGAAGCTTGTTTCGGTGATTGTCGAGATTGAAGCGCAATGTATCAGCAAGCTTTTCGGCCCTCAGGGTACAATCAAAAGGGCGATTGAGGCCAGGGATTTTGAAGGCCTGAAAAAAGAGCATAACCTGCTGCTCGGCAATTCCGATAAGGAGGGCAGGCTGGGTGCAAAGTTTAATTTCAGGTACAGGCATCCGGACGGCAGTGAAAGTGTGGAGCCGGTAGTTTTACCGG
>CAYNDE010000049.1:0-11415 GCA_964395535.1 uncultured Pirellulales bacterium | reverse complement strand
TTATCAGGGCAGGCTGATAAACGGCAATGATACAGCTGACGGGCTGTATGACTTTCAATTCAGGCTGTATGATGCCGTGGAGGATGGAAATCAGCTGGACGGTATGGTTGATATAAACGACATGGCCGTCTATGACGGTTACTTTACGGTGTTGCTGGATTTTGGTAGCAGCGTATTCAATGGTGATGCGCGGTGGCTTGAGATAAGCGTTCGGCCTGGTGACAGCGATGAGCGCTATACTATCCTGAGTCCGCGACAGGAGATAACAGCCACACCATACGCATTGCAAACCCGCGGGATATTTGTGGACAATGTGTTGAATGTCGGCATTGGTACGACGAGTCCTGTGGGCAGGCTGCATGTTGATGGCGGCAAGGCGATGGACGGCACTATAGGTGCCGATGTTGTGCTCAAGGCCCAGGATGGAGGGGACGGATGGGCAATGCAGAACAACGGGGAGGCCGGCGGGGATATCTTTCTATTGCCTGGTGAAGGAGGCGAGGAATACGGAGGAGGTTCTCCAGGGCCGGACGGCAATGTCGGTATAGGGACGACGAGCCCGGAGGCGAAGCTGGGGATTGCCAGCCCATTATCCGGTGCGGCATTGAGTGTTGGTCGTGCGTCGGCTCAGCCATCGATTATCGCGAGTTCAGATGCTGATGGTGGCTGGCTGATTATGGACTCAACGGGTAGCGGTAAAACAGGCTTGAATTATTATACTGACAGAGATGTCATACTGGTAAAAGGTGGGGGCAACGTTGGCATCGGAACGACGAGCCCGGGAACAAGGCTACACATTCAAGGCGGCAGTGATGCTTCTTTAAACAGCAACGGTTTTGTGATGACCGGCTCAGAAAGCGGTAAAAGCATAGCCATAGATGATAACGAGATAATAGCACGTAATAACGGCGGTCCCGCAAAACTCTATCTCAATAGTGAAAGTGGTAATGTGGTCGTAAGTGTACTCGAAATTACCGGCGGAAGCGATCTGGCTGAGCCGTTCGAGGTTGCCGGCGCTGAATCCGTCGAAGCCGGAATGGTGCTTGCAATCGACCCGGAGAATCCGGGGCAACTGCGGATCGCAGATAAGCCCTATGACCGAACCGTGGCAGGAATCGCAAGCGGAGCAAACGGAATCAGCCCGGGTATGACAATGACCCAAAGAGGAACAGTTACTGAAGGAACTTTGCTTGTTGCACTGACGGGTCGTGTCTATGTCCTTGCGGATGCATCGAACGAACGCATTGAACCGGGTGACCTGCTGACCACTTCGCAAATACCCGGACACGCGATGAAAGTGACGGATTATTCCAGGGCCCGGGGCGCAATCCTCGGCAAAGCGATGTCCTCGCTGGAGCAGGGTCAGGGACTTGTGCTGGTACTGGTAACTCTTCAGTAGATATCTCGTTTGTAGAAAGAGAGTTTGGAGTTATATCATGAAAAAGGAAAAACGATTCGTTTCATATAATCTTATACGTAGAAACTTATTTCAACCAGCCGGACAGGTACTTATTGTGTCTGTTTTTTGCATAGCGATGTTTTTACAAACATCAGCCGTAAAGGCTGAGTTACCCGTAAGCGGTGTTGAAGTACCTGAGCTGGCGATCTTTGATATATTTATGCAATCTTATATGGAAGATAACGATATTCAAGCTGGAATCCTGGCAATCTCAAAGGATGGTTGTGTTGTATATCAGCGGGGTTTCGGGTATGCATACAATGGGAGCGACCCGCTGCCTGAAAACACTCCGATGCGGCTGGCGAGCGTAGAGAAACCGCATACGGCGGCGGTGATACGCCATCTCGTAGCTAATGGTGTTATCAGCTTAAATGATTTTGTTTTTAATGTGGGTCAATCAACACCAATGGGAGAGCGGCGTCTTCTTGATGCCAGCTCGCCTTCAAGCACCTACTATCCTTATAACGGTGTTTACGGTAACTGGGGTTATTTGGCCGCCGTCAGGGTAAATGACTTACTGAATCATCGTGGGGGATGGGATAGAGAGCTGGCACCAGATCCTTTTGGTCAATTATTGCATATCGGAGATGTTACCCATACCTATCCTGCGTTGCCGCCGACACGTGAGGACATCGTGCGATACATGATGAGCCAGCCGATGCAATTTGATCCGAACGACCCTGTTGCATGTGACAGGGACCCCATTACTAATGACTGCCTGGGAACTCCCGCTCCCTGCTATTGTGACCCTTATTCGAATTACGGCTACATGCTGCTTTCGTTAATCATCGAGCAGGAGACCGGCCAGCAACATACGGAGATGATTCGCCAGCTGGTGCAGACGCCTGAAATATGGGTACCTTCAACCGAAGTCTTTTTGGGACGTGATTTTCGTGCTCAGCAGAATCAGCGGGAACCACATTATGTAAATGATTACAACTGCAAAAACCTGCATGACCCATGTAATATATACTATCCCTGGGATGACGTAACGGTCCCTTGCCCTTATGGCGGGCTTCTGATGGAGGACAAAACCGGTGAAGGGAATCTTGTCGGAAGCGCTGCACCATTGCTTATATTCCTTGACAATTATCGAGCAAGCGGTTTCAATCTCGTCGGCATGCCGATAAGCAGTCCTGTAAACGGACGTAAAAACGGCGGGCTTGACGGAACCAGTACGAGGATACAACAGCGGGACGACGGCTTTAATGTCGTAGTCCTGTTCGCTCAGGGCGGCGGCCATGCGGACGAAGTGGTACCGCAGGTGTTCGATCTTATCGATTGGGCAACCGGTATCGACTGGTCTTCACTGAGCTGCATAGATGGTTTTTGGGTGGATTTCAACGCGTACTCATCTGGTTTCGGCGGTTATGACGACCCCTTTCATACTATGAATGACACGCTGAGTGCCATAACGGACGGGACTAAACTGCGATTCAAAGAGGGAACATCGAACTGGACAGGAACAATTTCGACACGAACGCTGCTCAACGCGCCTTTCGGCACAGCGATCATCGGACAGTAAGTGACACGGAATTATGAAATAGGAGTATACAAATGAGAAGCAATTCACATAGTGGGATACGAAATACTTTTAGCGTAGTTTTAATAGTATGCGCGATATTCGGACAATGGGTTTTGGCTGATAGCGGCGGGCCTTACGAATTGTCCTGGAGCACAATTGACGGTGGCGGTGGAACAAGCAGCGGCGGTCAATATGTCCTGACAGGAACAATTGGTCAGCCGGATGCAGGATACGCCGGCGGCGGTAATTATGAGCTGCTCGGCGGCTTCTGGGTCGGCGGGCCGTTATGTTTTGTTAACTTTGAAGACTTTGCAAACTTTGCTGTCTATTGGATGCAATCGGGTGCAGGCCTGCCCGCTGATTTATATCAGGACGGTGTTATCAACTATGACGACCTGCTGGAATTTGCTGACCTCTGGCTGTGTATCTGCCCGTATAACTGGTCATTGAAGTAAAATTGGCTTTTAGTACTTCGAATTTTTTGCCGGTTTATTGTTTGAAGTGAGAGGACTTTCCATTATACTGTTAATCGCTCTACAGGTTGATTTTTCGGTATAGCGGAAAGTTTGTTTTTATGGAACTGCCGACGTTACCTGGACGTAATTGAAAAATAGGATTTTACCGGCTTTTTCAGGAAGGTATTTTTAAAATAAAGTCCAAATGAAGATATTAATGTCAACTATGAAACATCTAAAGCAGTTCTTTTCCAATGCTCTTTTAATTTCATTATTGTTAGTAATGATTATCATCGCTTCTTCGGTATTCATAGGTTTGCGGACTGAAAAAAGCAAATGGCCTCGATTTTTCGGCAACAGCGATGAAAACATCTCTCACGTATGTGAGAACACCGACGCCAACGATTTTACCTTTATTGTTGTCGGGGATGTACAAGGTGGAACTGCCACATTTGAGTCGATGCTCGATATAATTCGTGATGACAGGCCAGCATTTGCCGTGGTTCTCGGCGATGTTGTGCGCGAACCAACAGTGATAAGCCACAAACTTTTTGCCCTTGAGATGCAGGAATACTCGCGTGATATCCCCATGTTTATCGTGGTCGGCAATCATGATATCGACACAAACTCGTTCGGCACAAACGATTTCGAGAAACTATACGGGCCTTCACAATTTTCCTTTCGTATAGGTGAATACCTGTTTGTTTTTCTTAACGATGTTTTGCCTTATGATGCGAACGAGACATATATTGATTTTCTTGAAGGAGCAATACTCGCTCAGAAAGATAATATAAAAAAGATATTTGTATTTATGCATATTCCGGTGATTAGTATAGACGGGTCGTTAAGGAGCATCGGATTGGACGACAGCGAAAGATTTATAGAGCTTGCAAAGAAATATAATATAGATTATGTCTTTGCCGGAGATTACCACGGCTATATGAAGTCTCAAAAAGACAATACGGTTTATATTATCTCAGGCGGGGGCGGGGCCAAGCTCGACGAAGGAGAGCACGGCAAATTCCATCATCTGCTTAGAATTTCCGCGAATAACGGATTGATAGAAGAAACAGTCCTCGCGAGTAAAAAACACTTGGAGACGTTTGAGCTTATAGAACGAGAGCTTGCAACGTCCATCTGGCCTGTAATTTCTCATAATTTCATAAGCGCAGCAATAACAATTTTCATTTTCTGCTTATCTTCTTACTGTGTTTTTTACTGCGTGATTAAAAAGAGACATCGTAAACAAAGGCCGGCTTTGAGTTAGATAAACAACCGCAAAACTCACGAAAACTTTCGGATACAGAAATCTTTTTGAAATAAATCAGATTATAATTTTATGACAGTATTGATTTTTTTAGTACAGGTTGTGTTAATCTCCCTATCGGGTGTGATGGCGCCGGGGCCTGTGACGGCGACGACCATCGCAATAGGCTCGCGAAACCGCTTCGCAGGGACACTCGTATCCATCGGGCACGGAATAGTCGAACTTCCGCTGATAATCATAATCACACTCGGTATGGGGACAATCTTTCAGTACGATTCTTCAAAGATTGTTATCGGCCTTGCCGGCGGTGCAATGCTTGTTTTTATGGCGGTTCAGATATTCAGGGGCATAACAAAAACCGATAGTAACGTTGCGCAGGCCAAAAGAGATAAACCGATTCTTGCGGGGATTGTCCTGACGGCGGGCAATCCTTATTTTCTCGTATGGTGGGCGACGGTGGGCCTGAAACTTGCGACGGATGCGAAGGAGCTCGGTATATGGGCGTTCGCAGCCTTTGCATTAGTGCACTGGCTATGTGATTTAACCTGGTGCCAGGCCCTGTCCTGGGCGAGCTTTAAGGGGACAAGGCTGCTCGGTGCGGGCAGTCAAAAAATAGTACTGATAATCAGTTCGGCAGCAATGTTTTTGTTCGGTATTATATTCGCCTATGATGCAGTCCGGCTCTGGCTTCAATAATGACTCCACGACCAATCACATCTCAACTTATGATTTGTTTGACATTATACTGAGCGAGACTGTTTTTCTGAGCGGCGGCAAGCTGTGATATAATCGCAGGCTGCTCCAGAGACGGCGAGCTGAAAATGACAGAAGCAACGGCATCGGCTATATCAGAAAGCTTTATGTTTGCAGGGTCTTTTGCGGGGACAAAACCGGCTTTAGGCTCGGAGCTTTTTATCAGGATGCCGGCTGAGACGAGGCGGTTTAAGATTTTATCGCAGAACTCGGCGGGGATGTTCAGCCTGCTCGAGATGACCTGCCCTTCGACGGGAGCGTTATTTTTTTCGAAGGCGTCGGCGATTTCTCTGACTATATTTATGATAACAAATTCGTCGGCGATAAAGTAATCTTCCGCTCCCCTCGCTGCGGCGATTTCCGCGGCATCGAGAGACTGCAGGTGCTGAGTAGTGAAGGTAAGCTGCAGCCCGAACAGAACTATCAGCCAGGTTATGTAAATCCACAATACGGTTATCGGTATCAGGGATAATACGCCGTAAACAGAGTTATAGAGCTTCAATTCGGTAACGCAATAACCAAACAAATTTTTTGCTATAATCCAGACGATTGCCGCAAGTGCTGCGCCCAAGATGGCCGGCCTGGCTTTGACCTTTGTATTCGGAAGAATAAAATACAAAAGGAACAACGCGACAGTTGTAATAAGAAACGACAGGATGGCGGGTGTGATAAACGTGAAGGTTCTGAGAAATTGTCCGAGATAGGAGTATCTTGTTGTCATATAAATTCCAAGTGCGATTAAGAGCGGCCCCAGGGTTAAAAGGGCCCAGTAATTGATTGTCCGCTGCAGGAATCCTCTGATTTTCCCGATGTGCCATATCCGGTTAAAAGCCTTCTCTATCGTTGAAAGTAGCGCCAGAGCCGCCCATATCACTATAGCGATACTGAATAGTTTGACCGCACCGGTATTGGTACCCTCGAAGAAGCCGGCAATAAGCTTATCGAGATGGTCGGTCAGGCTTTCTGTCTCGGTCTCGCCATACAAATAATAATCATAAGGGTCGTAACTCTCAAAGCTGGTAAAATTAAACTGGTCGTACACGAAGTTTTTCATCTTTTCGCCGAACTGCGAATAAGCCGGAAACGACTGGAAGATTAACAGTGTAACGATTGCCAGAGGGACAAGGCCGAAAACTGTGTGATATGAAAGAGCAGCGGCCTGCTGACCTGCGCGGTTTTTCCTCAGCAGTCTTGCGCAATAAGTCCACATTTTGAGCTGAAATACGGCGAAACGGCCGGCCCTGCCGAGACTAAGACTCGACGTGGATATAGGCGTTAACAATAATTTTTTCAGTTTATCAAGTGTCTTCATTGCTCTGCCTTTCAGATTGTTATAACTTGTTCTTAAGCAGCTGCTCTAACTGGTCTTTTATTATATCCTCTACTGCATCTCTTAGCTGAATTTCAAGAAACTTTTCAACATTAAACTCGGGATGGTCAATGGTTCCTTTAAGAGGAATCGTAATTCTTTTTGCACCGGTTTCTTTATCAATCCTCACGGTCGTTCCCTCAAGAGTATAAGGCAAAGTCACTTCCATATCCAGAGTTCTATCAAGGCCGATAGTGCCGCTGAAATTGACGGGATTATTACCTATATCGACCTGCATATCGTCATAATGCACAAAGCCGTCCCTGATAGTAAATTTTGTCGGCCTGACGGTGATTGTCTGGCCGGGACCCGACTTTCCTATAAGAGAATACAACTGGCCGAGCAGACCTTTTGCCGAGGCCTGCATCGTGAGTTTTTCTACCGATACTGTTCCAGCAATATCGATATCTCTGCCTTTGCCGGCGTAAACAGGTACAATGAGAGTCTCGCAGCTCAAGTTTGCCTTTCCGGTGACATTGAAGGAGTCTGCAAAAATCGGGTTGAAAAAGGGCAGATATTTTTTTGCTATTTCGTCGTTGATTTCTAAGTTTTCAATTATTTTCATAGGCTTCGTTGTTGTAAGAAGAACCGGCTCTGTTTTCATATCTGCCTGAGCGGCAAAGTTCAGCTTACCATTATTTATGGTAGTTGTGAGCGGTTCGATTTTAAGCAGGCCGTTTTTGATTTCGATTTTAGGCTCTGTCTTTCCCAGATTGACCCCCGTATATTGGAGTTTTTCAAAACCCGAGCTGATATCGGCGTTCAAGTTGGCAAAAAGTAAATCCGGTTTTCCGGCAGGATATTCTGAAGAAAATGTGATTGAATCTTTTCGCTTTCCCTCAAGCTTCATATCTTTCGGCAAAAAGCCGGAAGCCAGTGTTGTAACCTGAGCCCAGTCATATTGCAAATCAGCCTGTCCTTTTAGATTAGCTGAATCGTCTTGTAGAGTTTTCTCAAGATGACCCTTGATGTTTATTTGAGGGCTGGTTAGCTGCCAATTTAAATTATAGGTGTTATTTTCCAAATTTCCTTTACAGTCAGCAATAAATGAGGTTTCGTTTTGTCTAAAATCTTCTTTCCCAGGATAGCCGACCACTATATTTTTAATTTTTGTATTATCTGTTTTGAATTCATAATCATCGCCTTTTCGGGTTATCAAAATATCCGACTGAGCAATTCCAGCCAGTTTCGTTTCTTCTGGTAAAGAAGTAAACATTACAGCGAAAGGTTTGAGCTTTTGCAAATCAACCGACTCGGCAGAGACATTTATTCTCGATTCTTTGTCAGTATCTTTCTTTGTGGCAACAATTGAATCTTTGATGTTTATTTTGCCGAGAGAAGCTGTGGTATCCAGTTTGCTGATTGCAAGCAAGCCGTCTTTTTTACTGTATTCCAAATCAAAGACAACATCCGCTTTAGGCTCGGCTGCAAATGCTGTTTTCGAGGTGAGAGCAAATTGAGTAACCTGTGAAGAGCCTGTAATACCAATTTTTTCTTTTTCAATGGTAACAATTCCCTGTTCGGTGACCACACCGGCTATTTTATAACCTTTGAAATCGAAGAACTGTCCGAGCTCTGCCTGCAATTTCGACAAATCTGCATCGGCTGAAATGTCAAGCTCTTTGCTCGTTCCGCTGCATTTTATTTTTGCGAAAGCAGCCGACACATCCAGGTCATCAAATCTTATTATCTTCCCATCAGCGAAGACATTGCCGGCTACGGTGACCGGCTGAGACAGCGATACATTTTTTCCATCGACTATTCCTGCCAGGCCGACAAGCTCTGCCTGTCCTGCAATACTCCTTTTGCCCTGCTGTGTCGATGTTTTGACGTTGCCTTTCAGCGAGCCGGAAGTTATCTTCATCCCTTCTTTAACGCCGAAAGTAGCCGGCATTTGTGAAAGAACGGTCCCTACCTGGCAATCGAAATCCGCCTGTAAGACAGAATCGGAACTGAGAAACTCTTCTAAAGAGGCGAACGTTGTCGGGACGGTTCCCGTTACCTGCGCTTTCAACCAATCGGCATCGATGTTACAGCTCTCGATATTTATCATCTCCTTCTGCCGGGCGAGCTTTACATCTACATCCAAAGTACTTGTCTGTACTCTGTCACCCTTAAGTACAGGCCCTTCTATATTGAGGTTGTCAGCCTTGAAAAGGCCGTCAAATTTTTCGACCCGGCCGTCTTTGATTTCAGTGTAGAGCTTTGCCGATGTCGTGCCTTTTGCCTGAACGTCCACACCCGCCAAGGCAAAAAAAGGGCCTAAGGATTCTATATCGAGGTCATTAAACTCAACAGTCAAATTGCCCTTTGCTCCTTCCAGGGACCAGCCGGCCTGCTTTTCAGGGGTGAACTGACCCTGTGTGATAACCTCTGATTTTTTATCCTGATTCGATAAACTCAGAGCTATATCGAAGCTTGTCCGTTTGCCCGGCTGTTTGAGGTCAATCTTTGAGTTGATACTTTCAAGCTCAGCTTTTTGGCCCGTTTGGTCGGTTACTTTAAGGCTGCCTTCATTTACGGCCAGGTCGATTTCTTTTACGGGCAGGATAATCTGTTTACGCTCGCTGGTCCGCATATCCGCTTCGTCTTTTTCAGGAAAGGCTTTTTGAAGATTTATATCGACGTCCGGCTCATCAAGGATTGTCCTGCCGAATGAAGGCTCTGCTGAGAGTAAAGACAGATAATGAGGCTTTGTCTGAATTTCCTTAACATTAACAAGAAAGCCACCCGTTCCGTCACTGAATTTAAGCTCTTTTATACCGATGCCGCGCCACCAGCTCATCTTCAGAGAAGAAAAACGGAGCTCACCATCAATGGCGCCGTTGATTTTGGCAAGAATAATTTTATTGCCCTTCTGAGAAGAGATAAATACGGGCAAAAATAAAATCACAAAAAGCACCAGTATAAATATCGCGAACAGAAGCCAGAAGAATACACGTCTTGCGATTTTCTTTTTTTTAGGTTGGATCTTTTCGGCGTTTTGGATTTTTGGAGTTTGCATAATGTTACCCCGCAAAAAAAGGTTTTATAATATCCGAAGGTTTTGCTTTATTTGTTAAAGATACTTAGAAAATTAATTGAGCATTATTTCATCCGATTTGGCCTTGATAATCGAGTCCACCCTGTCGGAGTATTCCTTCGTCAACTCGTCAATCTTTTTTTTGCCGAGCTCGTGGTCGTCTTCCGTGATGAGCTTTTCCTGTTCCTCTTTTTCGAGCTGTTTGTTGGCGTCTCTTCTTATGTTGCGGATGCTTACCTTCGTCTGCTCGCCTGTCTGTTTGACGCCGGAGACAAGCTGTCTCCTTCTTTCCTCGCTCAAGGAAGGTATATTAAGGCGTATTATTTTTCCGTCCATAACAGGCGCGATGCTCAGGTCGCTGTTTTTAATTGCCTTTTCGATTTCTTTGGCAGCGGCGGAGTCGAATGGTTTTATAACAATCATATCGGCCTGCGGGACGGCGAGAGTAGCAAGGTGTTTTAAGGGCGTTGCTGTGCCGTAATAATCGACTTTTATGTTCTCAACCAGGCCCGTCGAGGCCCTGCCTGTCCTGGTCGCCTTCAACTCGTCACTGAGATGCTCGACGCACTTTTGCATCTTTTCTTTATGTTCCGAGATGATTTGCTTTACAGGCATAAATTCACTCCGCATCAGGAAATTAACGTACCGACCTTCTCGCCGCATATAGCTTTTGTTATATTGTCCTCTTCAAAAATGTTCAGGACAATAATCGGTATGTGGTTTTCCCTGCACAGGCTGATAGCGGAATGGTCCATTATTCTAAGGTTATCTCTGAGGACATCGTCGTAGGTCAGTTTCTCGAACAGTTTTGCGTCAGGCTCTTTGTTGGGGTCGCCGCTGTAAACACCTTCAACCTTTGTTGCTTTTATAAGCAGGTCCGCATCGAGCTCAGATGCCCGCAGGGCCGCACAGGTATCAGTGGTAAAAAAAGGATTGCCTGTACCACCAGCCAGTATCGTCACCCTTCCCTGCTCAAGGTGCCGCAAGGCCCTTCTGCGAATAAACGGCTCACACATCGCCGCAACTTCAATCGCACTTAAGACCCTGGTCGGCTGTCCGAGCTTTTCCAGTGTCTCCTGCAGCGCACAGGCATTGACAATGGTTGCCAGCATTCCCATATAATCGGCTGTATTTCTGGGTATGCCTGTAATTTCAGAAAAGGTTTCTCCTCGCAGAAAATTGCCTGCACCAACCACAACCGCTATTTGAGGGCCGAGTTTGCAAATCTCCGTTATCCTTTCAGCAATCGATTTAAGCACCGCGCCGTCAATCCCGAATTCTCCGGGTTTACAAAAACTCTGCCCTGAAAGCTTCAGCAACACTCGATTGTATTTGCTCTTTGCCATTTAGTATCCCGTACTCCTGCTCAAGATACAATGCGCTTTTTTGATTATTTTTTATCCGACACTGAAGCGGACGAATTTTGTAATTTTTGCCTCGCCGCCGGCCTGTTTTGCGGCATCGGATAAGACCTGAGAGACGGTCTTGCTGTCGTCTTTGACAAACCGCTGCTCAAGCAGGCAGTTCTCTGCGAAAAACTTTTTGAGCTTTCCTTCAACAATTTT
>CAYNDE010000048.1:0-11423 GCA_964395535.1 uncultured Pirellulales bacterium | reverse complement strand
TAAGAAGTAAATTCCTAATAGGTTCTTCTTTAATTGTTCTTTTTATTTGCTTTAATAGCATTATATTTGTTAAGCCCCTGAGTTGTTATTTGTTGACAGAAAACTTTTTTATGGTATCGACTATAAATTCAGTAACGTCAATTTTTTCAGACAAGAGCTTTTTTCTTGCCTCTTGGCACTTTTGTCTCGACAAAGGATCTTTTAACCATTGGGTGCAGAATTCAATGGCTTCATCGGTGTCAGTGGTTTGTTTAAGCAGTTTATATTTTTCGAGCATATTTATATATCCGAGCTTTAAGGTGTTAATATAAACAGATGGCACTCCAAGCGTAGCGGATTCAGATGCCATAGAGGCACCTTCACCAACGTATAATGAGGCAAAAGCCATAACGTGATGTATAAGATGAGCAGGAATTTTAAGTTCATATTGCTTTAACTCAGGGACAATGGAGCTCTCAGACGATAAATAAGTTGTTGCATGTTGTGATATATTTTCTATGAAATCAATTAGCTTTTTTCTGTTCAAGCCGTGTTGGCCTATGTCGTGAAACGCTTTCCAGGCACTTAGCCGTATAATGCAGTATTTCTCATTTGGATTAATTCCAAGTGATTTGACGATATTGGGGTCGGGCTTGAAGCGATTTGGATGTAAATACGCAAGTTCGTGAAAACCGGGATAAAAAACTTGTTTTTTTGATGGTTTTGCATAGTAGCAATCCGGGCTATAGACTACCGTGGCAAAAGGCCTGGTAAGTTTGTGAAGTAGGCGGTAGTGATCGGTGTGGTCCCAGATCACAGAAGGTTTTCTTATTAATTTACCAACGTGAGCTGAATAAACAGAGTTTACACCACTGAGCAAATCTGGGTTATATTTTTTACAGAAGCGCCAGAGCAAGAAATCTCTTGCGAACAGTCTTAATGGCGACAATAATCTGTTTTTTGTTTTACATTCTATGATAGTATAAGGTATGCCGAAATGGCTTAATAAGCCAGTAACTATTCCTACATCCCTGGTTGTTACTGCTATGGTGTGTCCACGTTTTTGCAGCTCTGTAATGGCATTGCGGAAGAAGTGAACATCTGCCGGATGGAAAATGTCAATCAAGATTCTCATTTTATATAACGCCATACTCCTGAAACAGTTTGTAACAAATCTTAGTATGGAAATCATATCAAATCTAATTAGTTAAGTAAAGCATAATTGTATCAAAAATGTTGTTTGAGGATTATATTTTGAGGTCTTTTACAAATGTTTTTATTTTGTCGCGGACGCGGCGGAACTCGGCTAAAATTTCCTGCTCGCTGCCTGTAGCTGATGTAGGGTCGTCGAAGTTGCGGTGTATTATTTTTGCCTTTCGGGGAAAAACGGGACAGGACTCTTTGGCCTTGTCGCAGAGAGTTACAACATAATCGAAATCGATGCCGGCTAAATCGTCGATGGATTTCGAATAGTGGCTGGAAATGTCTATTCCTGCTTCGGCCATAACCTTGATTGCCCGTTCGTTGACCTTGCTCGGGTTTACTCCTGCAGAGAAGGCTTCGAACTCATCAGGCCTTAGAGAGTTTGCGAAGGCCTCGGCCATCTGGCTGCGACAGGAATTGCCTACACATAAAAACAAAATTTTTGCTTTTTCCGCTTTTGCCATTTGTGTTTTTCAAATTTTCAGCAGCTTTTCAGCGATTATATTTGCGGCGTTTTTATTGGCAATGATTTCGCAGTTTTTTTTCATTTCGGCGAGTTTTTCATTATTGTTCATCAGACCTTCGAGTTCTTCGGCAAGCCATTCGCGTCTGTCTTTTCCGTCGGGCAGGTCGTCAACGATAACAGCGGCACCGGCTTCGACGAGTTTGCCTGCGTTTAAGTACTGGTGCATATCCTTGTGATACGGGTATGGAATGCAGATACTCGGTACTGATGCGGCGGCGTACTCAGCGATGCTCACGGCGCCGCTTCTGCCGATAACCAGATCCGCTGCTGACAGAAGGTCGGCCATATCGTCGTAATAGTCAACAATTTTGTGTGCAATTTTTGCGTTAGAATATTTTGCCTTGACCTGTTCGAGATTGTTTACGCCTGTGATGTGTACTATCTGCCAATTATCGGCGAAGCGGTCGAGAAATTCGAGCAGCGAGCTAACCGTGTTATTGATGTTCTGCGAGCCGCTTGATGCACCTGTTATCAGCAGAGTCTTTTTGTTTGTATCGAGATTGAAGTGTTCGACGGCTTTTTGAGGATTTGGATTTTCGAAGCCGGCTCTGAGGGGACAGCCTGTGACATCTATTTTGTGTTTTTGCTTTTTAAGATATTTGGCAGAATCCTCGAACTGTACGAAGATTTCGTCGGCCCATCGAGCGATTAGTCTGTTGGCCCGGCCGGGAACGATATCAACATTTATTAATTTGACGGGTATTTTTCTTTTATGTGCTGCCCAGCATACAGGAGCTGCAGCAAAACCGCCGATGCCAACAACAATCGAATTTTCGGTTTTATCGAGAATTCGGCCTGCAATTTTGGCGCTCTGAAAAAAGGTTTTTAAGAAACTGAAAAATTTTTTCGGGTGCATTGAAAAGACTTCTGCGGGCAGTTTTATAAATTCGAATCTGGTTTTTGAGAGGATTTTTGAGTCGATTTCGCGGCTGCTGCAGAAGAAATGGATTTTTGCTGTTGGCTGAAATTCGGTGATTTTTTCAGCAACAGCGATTGCTGGGTAGATATGTCCGCCTGTACCGCCGCCGGCGAAGAAAAATGCTTTGTTACTCATTTCTAAATAGGCTCCAAAGCCTTTAGAGTAACAGCAGTTTCATTTGTTTGCAATGGTTCAAATGTTTGTTCTTTGCCGGCTTGTTTTGCGATATTCAGCAGTATTCCGACAGCGGCGGCAGACAGGAGCATAGAGGTACCGCCGGCACTTACAAAGGGCAGCGGTATTCCCTTTGTGGGCAGAACGACGGCGACTACGCCGATATTGATGGCAGCCTGGATTGCTATTGTCAGCACTATTCCGGCAGCGAGGATTTTGCCGAAATCGTTATTAGTTCTTTTGATAACGAGAATACCCAGCCAGAGGAAGATAACAAATAACGTAATGACCGCTGTTGTGCCGACAAAACCGAGCTCTTCGCCGATTATGGCGAAGATAAAGTCGGTGGTATCTTCCGGCAGATGGCCGTATTTGCAGATGCCGCTGCCAAGCCCTTTGCCGAATATGCCGCCTGAGCCGAGCGCTATAAGGGATTGATTTGCCTGATAATTAGCTGAGTCTGCGAGTTGGGAGGGTTTCAGGAAGGCGACAATTCTTTGCATTCTGTGCGGGTATAGCCAGAGAATGAGGCAAAAAGCGATAATAGCGAATGGAACGGGGGCAAGCAGATGCCGCCATTTTGCACCTGCGATTGCGAGCATAATAAATGCCAGCAATACAATAAAAGCGGCGGTGCCGAGGTCCTCGATGATAATTAGGCCTACAACAATAGCTATAATAGCGCAGAGCGGGACGAATCTTTTACTGAACAGATTTAGATTGAAACCTTCTTTGGCACAAATGCCTGCGAGGAAGAAAACGAGCGTCCATTTTGCAAGCTCTGAGGGCTGAAAGCTGATTGTTATCGGGCCTAAAGGGATTTTCAGCCATCGGTAATGGTTATGTATTTTTGGTATGAATGCAGGAAAAACCGGGTGGAGTCGCTGGTATAAAACGACAGCGAGAAGGGCAATACTGAAGACTAAGGCGTAAACGGCAGGCGATTTCAGCAGGCCTTTATTGAATTCGAATCTGTGATAGTTTATTGCTGAAGCTGCGAACATTATGATGATTGCGAGCGGGAAAAAGAGGATTTGCCTGAGCGAGGCTGAGTTATAAAAATGACGTAAGTCTATGTCCTGGGAGATGTTGGCGGAAGCTGAGAAGACAAAAACGGCACCCGTCGCCATAAGCAGGATAACGCATATAGCGATTTTGTCGTCGAGAGTATTTTGTTTTCGCAGCTCAATCATACTAAAAAAACTCACGTAAATAATATTCGGGAGAAAACAAGCTATTATTTTTTCGGCTGATGTGCAGGAAAAGCAGTAAAAAAAGTTTTTAGTGCTGTTGTAATCTTTTTATTTTTTTAGATTTTCGATTTTTTGAAGTGCTGTTTCGTAATTGTTTTGGCCGAGCCTGCTGAAAACAGGGCGGTCAGGATACATCTGCTTGAATTGCGCTCGGAATGAATCCTCGATTTCGACAGCTTTTTTGTAATGTTCGCGGGCGAGATTTATTTTTCCGAGGTTTTCTGCTATCTGAGCCAGGGCGAGATGCAGTCTGGCCAGGCCGGGATAAAGCTCGACGGCTTTCGTTGTTACATCGAGGGCCTTGTTAAGCCATTCGTTTTTTCGTGGTTCCGGTTCGGTGTTGCTAAGTAATAAATATATGCGGCTTAGATTTTCGAAGTAAGCATATCTATGGGGGTCTCGTTTGATTGCTGCCAGGTAGCAGGTTTCAGCCTGCGTGAGCGGCCCTATGCCGGAGCCGGGATTTGAGAGGTAATTGTGCTCATAAAGCTGGCCGTTGAGGTACGGTGCGGTCGGACTTAAAGGGTCGGCTTCAGCGGCCTGGTTGAAGAGGATATGCGCTTGCGGATAGTTGCCGAGTGCTTCAGCTCTTTTGGCAGCGATTGTTTTCGAAGAGCTTTTTACAACAGGGACAATACAGTAATAAAAGAAAGCACAGATTACTGTGAGGCCTGCAAGAGCAGTTATTATTTTTATTGTGGAATTTGTTTTAAGATGAAAGCAGGGCTTCTGCCGTGTATTTAAATCCGAGGCAATCAGGCAGGCGAGGATAGCACAAAAGGCTGTGAAAACAGAAGGCTCGAAGATGGCGAAGTCTATTAGGTTATGTATGAGCAGACCAAAAACAGCGCAGACGAGAGCGGCTATGGTTATATTCATTCCATCGGCTTCGCCGATAGGCGAGTTGCTTTTAGTTTGCTGCGTGCTGTATGTGGGGCCGTTGGTTATCAAGAAAAAGCCTATAATAAATGCCATAATGGGCATTATAAATATTATGAGTATGCTTGAAAGAATTTCCGACAGGGAGATATCGGCTGAGATTGGCAGTAACAATGGTCTGAAGATTAACAATACAAGAGGGATAAAAACCATAAGTAGTATTTTAAGAGACTTGAACGCATGAGTTTTAACGGGCGTCTCGGACAGCGTTGTTATCGGATTTATATTCCAGAGTGGCAGAAAGATTATTGCAAGAAAAGCAACAAGGCCGAGCGGGCCGTATTGACTCAGAAGGCTCAGGATAAAGTTGTGCGGGTCAGAAACGGTTTCTATTGCCTGTGGTAGTTTGTGGTGAAAGTAGGCGGTACCGAAATTTCCTGGCCCGATACCGGTAAAGGGGTGCTCTTCGACGATTTTGCCGGCTGCGAGCCAGTACTGCCATCTGACGAGCATAGAGTTTCCGCCAGGCAGGCGGTTGTGGGCGAGGCCGTAAGAGGAGATAATCCAGGTGACAGAGGCGATTACGAGCAGACAGATGATTAAGATTATCTTTTTGTGAGAGTATATCCAGCCGCCGAGAAACCAGAGCAGGGCAAAAAGTGCTGATGCGAGGGCGGCGGCAATGATTGCACCTTTGCTTCGGGTTAGGAGCAGGCCGATGATGACTACTATCAGGACGGCTGCTGCTGTTAAGTAGTGCCAGGGGTCAGCGTCGGGATTTTTGCGGTTTTTAACTTTATCGATAAATAAAACGACAGCGGCGAAAAGTGCCAGTATCATAAAAGAGCCGGCGGAATTGGAGGTAGTAAAGGATGCTTTTATGTCTTTCGAATAGAGCCTGTGTTCAAATTGAAAATGTCGTAAAGAGCCGGGCTCGATACCGAGAGTCTGGAGCATTTGAGTTGGATTTTCTTCGTATTGTTCGATTAGCTTTTCGTTTGTATCATAAAACTGTTCGGAACACTGGTAGGTGCAGAGGAATCCCGAAGCGGCGATGACAGCCAGTGTTAGTTTGATTTTAACAGAGGAATCGAGGATTTGAACGAGCAGGACAGCCATTAGAAGAGGTGCGATAAAAATGACTGCTGATGTGATTGCAGCCCGTATATTCGACGCGGCTGAGCCTGAGATTACCGAGGCGATAACCAACAGCAATAAACCGATTTCGATACCCGTAAACCTATAGAGAAAGTGCTTTTTATATAAATTCAAGATGAGCCAGATTACAAATGCGATAATCAAGACAGCAGAAAGAATAAGGCTGTAAATGACAGTGTTCAAAATGCTTATCTGGTCTGTTGATTGTGGGGATGAAATTTCGGTAAGCGTGGGACGCAGAGCGATTAGACACAGACAGAGGATAAGTAAAAACAGTTCGAAAGCAACAAGTGATGTGTTTTTTGACGGGTTGAGGACGTTTGTTTCGTTTTTCATTCTTTTTGTCACTTGATGTTAAGTTCGAATATTATTTTTACGAAATAAGTATAGCGTTTCGGTGATTTATGGCAAGAGAGCAATTCGGATGGACGGGATATTCCGGAAGCGTATTTTTCAGGTAAAGCTTGACAAACATCAGGTTATTTCGAAAAATGTGCTTAAAAAGATACAGGGTGATTTATGGAACAGGACAGACTTTGCATATATAAAAGTGTGAAGCTTGAAAAACCGAAGTTACTTGTTGGTTTTGAGGGGTGGATGGACAGCGGAGAAGTTTCAACGGGTACTGTCAAGTATCTTGTGGAGACCCTCGGTGCAGAAAGGATAGCCGAGATAATGCCGGAAGGCTTCTATATTGAGAATTTCCCGGGTACGATGGATTTTGCGGCGATGTTTCGCCCCTTTACCAAGATTGAGAAAGGCCTTGTTAAAAAACTCGAATGGCCGAAAAATGTTTTTTACTGTGATGCAGGGAATAATCTGATATTTTTTATAGGCAAGGAACCGAATTTCGGCTGGAAGGAATTTTCACAGTGCATCTTTAAAGCATGTACTCAGTTCGGTGTCGAAGAGATTTATTTTGTCGGCAGCGTATCGGGTCTTGTTCCTCATACACGTGAACCTCTATATTTTTGCTCGGTTTCTGATGAGCATTTCAGGCAGGTTTTCGAAAAGTACGGTATGAGGTTCAGCGACTATGAGGGCCCAGCCGGAATTGTTACTTACCTGACAGCCGATGCGCCGCGGTATGGCGTAAATATGGTGAGCCTTGTGGCAACAGTGCCGGCTTATGTGCAGGGTAATAATCCTATTTGTATCGAGTCGGTCGTACGTCGAATAAGTACTCTGCTGGGAGTGCATATAGATACGAAGCAGCTTCGTAATATCAGCGAGGAGTTCGAAAAGAGATTGAGTGAAGTAGTTGACGGTCAGCCGGAACTGGCTGGTCATATTCGTAAAATGGAGGAGAATTACGACAACGAGATTTTCGATGACCAGATGGGGGACTTGAAACAGTGGCTTGTCAAGAAGGGTATAAGACTGGATTGAGTCAGCTTTCTTTGTACCTGTATAAGACGCTCGCCGCGAAGTTTTTCTGGGCAGCTATTTCTTAGGCATCTGATTCAGCTTTTCGACGCAGGAGCCGAAAATGCCTTTGAAGAACTCAACGGCATTTGGGTCCTGAGCGTTACCGCCGAGTGGGTGTGCACCGAAGGCGCCGCCTCCGAGTGCATAGTAGCCTAAAGCACCGCCACCAATCGCTATTGTTCCAATTGCAAAACCGCCGACAGCAATTAAAAGGCCGATTGACAGGCCGCCCAGAGCGAGCAGTCCTATGGCTAATCCGCCGAGGCTTATAAGGCCAAGTGAAAGACCACCGACGGCGATGCCGCCGACGGCTAAGTTTCCGATTGCGATAATGCCTTTTGCAACCCTGATTTTACCTGTTACGGGGTGTATACCGAAGCCAAGAATAATATGAACAAGGGGCAGGCCGAAAAGCTCTGTCTTCGAGCGGTATTCATAGCCGCCTAAAAACCTGGCGACAGGGCTGAAACCGCATTTTGGACAGGCAAGAGCCTTGTCTGATATTTGGTTTCCACATTCGGGACATTCGATGAGGGCCATAATTAACTCCTAAAGCTATAGCAGCATAAATAACCTGAATTGTAGTTTCTATCAAGGATAATGGTTTGTCAAGGCGATATAAAAAGAGGTTTTCATTTCAGGCAGCCTTAAATACAGAGGCAGGGTGTGCAGAAAGATGAGTTTAAGCCAGTTTTTGAATGTTAAGTTCTTGTTAACAAAGGACTTGTGTGGATTTGATTTTACATGTGTTTTGACTTCTTTTTGAAGTTGCATATTGATATAATGTTTGTAGGTTTATAAGCCCTGAGAGGACGGGATTAAAAGGGTTCAGAAGATATTCAGTCGGAAGCTGTTTTTATGGATAATAACGAGGCGGAAAAGAAACCTGTTGTAAGCTCCAAATCTTTACTAACGGTTGGGCCGACGCTGCATTACAGCCATAAGAATGTTTTAATGTGCTGGTTCCTCGCGCTTTTGGCGTTTGGGCTTTGTTGTGCATTCTGGTCAAAGATAGTCAGGGGCGGTTTCGTATTTTTTGATATCGGCTGTTTCATATCGTCGGACGGCTGGTACCTTGGCGATTTTGTAATAAGCGGCGTGAGCATATTTGAATATCCCTGGCAGATTCTTGTGCTTGGCCTGTTGATGGGTATTCTTGCTGTGGTGCCGGTTTTGATATCGCAGTTAATGAGCTTTAGTTACAGCCTGCTTTTTGTTTTGGCAATAGCTTTTCTGGCGAATTTGCCCGGATTAGCCTTGTCAGTTTTGATAAGCTGTTTTGCAGCGGCTTGTCGGCCGGTTCGTTTTCGGTCGCGTTTTACATCGATAGCTTTATGTATGTGGCCTCAGCTTTTATACTGGGGCTTTTTCGGCGGTGCCAAGTGGGCGGAGCCTATTATATGGGGTTATTCTTATACGCCCTGGATATGCGCGTGGCTTATCAGTCTGAGTGTAGCCGGTATCGTTCTTGGGATAGGTCATTTTACCCGTTACAGACCCGGCCTTGTGTGGATATGTACGGCTCTTTTACTTTTTGCAACAGTTTCCTTGTTTGAAATAGAGATAGGCTTCGATGAGCTGGATTATCAGCTTTATGTTGCGGGAAACAATCCGGAACAGGTTGACCAGTTTCATACGCATAGCATAACCAGGGCCCTCGATTCAACAATTGCCAATGAGCTGGTTATAGAGAATTTGTTGAAGGCTTACTTTTATCCGGAAGACAAGATTGAGCTTCGCAAGGTGCTAAAAGGTGAAATTGTCGATGGTCTTTTTTATGACGACTGGCCCTGGTGGTTTATAGTGCCGGATGAGCTGAACTACCAGGATAAGCGTGAAGAATTGCTCAGAGAGTATGAAAAGTTTATCAAGACGCGCCCGGAGAGTAAGCGTATGCCGATTGCTCTTTATTATGAGGCTATTCTTGAGGAATACAGTCCTGACATAAAGCATCTTGAACAAACCGAAGAGCTGCGTTTTTATAGTGACTATCCCCATGAGCGTGCCAGAGTCATATGGTATAAGTTATACAGGGATTTTCCGCAGAGTCCGGAATCGCTCGAAGCACGCTGGCGGATAGCCAAGCACTGGGCAGGACTTGGCAGATTTTCGCGAGCAGATAGTCTTCTTGCCGAGGCTGAAATTATGCTCGTTGAGCTGTTACCGGGCTTTGAAAAGAAAGGTCAGACGAGAGATAATTTGTTTAGCCCGTTTCGACCGCCGGCCAAAGCAGCAATGACGGAATTAAAGCTAAAGGAGCTTCAAGGCCGGCTAAGTCAGCTTCGCAGCTTAATCAGCTCTCACAATCTACTTGATGAGCCGGATTCAGAAAAGCGGCTGGCTCAGTTTGTTATGCTCAATCCTCACAGCAGCAAGTTTGTCCTGGAGCTCGCCGAGCTTCTCAGACAGGTGGGCGAAAAAGATGCTCTTCGTGACAACGTTTTACTGGCTCAGACTATGCTGATAGCCGACGAGCAGCTTCGGGCAGAAAAACTGGCTGAACTTCATAAAGCGTTTCTTAATACGGACGGCGGGATGGGGGCACTTTATGAGCTCGGACTTTTGAAGAAGAGGTTATGGTCTCAGCAGGAGACTGATTCGGAACAGAAAACAAAGCTGCTCACTGAAACAAGAGACATCCTTACAAAATTTGTCAGTTTGTATCCCGACAGCATCTATACGGGGCAGGTAGAAAAGATACTCTCAGGACTGCCAAAGGTCGATTAGATTTTGAACAATTTAATTATCATTTTCTTTAATGCACAAAATGATGCGATCAAGGCTGCATAGATTGGTAATGAGTCGTTCTCGTCGGCTTTTTTATTATATATTTGTTGCAGGTTTTTGCAGAGGCTGTGTTCGAGTTTGGCATTGATTTTTTTTATAACTTGCGGTAAAATATAATATTAGACAATTAAATATGATGTAGAGAGGCTTGACGGGTGATTCCGGTTGTTCCCAAACGGCGGTTGGGGATTTCAAGATATAGATTTTCCGTTGTTGGAGAATGACTTTTTTAATAAGTGGGTTTTTAGTTTTAATGGCGGTGTTGAGCCGGGCTTTAAGATGAGCGTTAATCAAAAATCCTGGGAACAAGGTGAGAAGGTTTTGCTGATAGGCGATGTTAAGAAGGCTTTTCCGAGTGATACCGCAGACAGTGGAGTTGGCCTCGAATATCATTACGACATACCTTCAGGTGTAAGGGCAGCCCAACAGCACCGGTATCAGGCGATAGGTGTGGTGATGACGGGAACAGCAGAATTAAATTTTACGCTGCAAGCTTTAAGAAAGGCCAATCCCACCGCGAGAATTATTCTTCTGGCTCAGATGTATGAAGAGCCACAGGCGATGCAGCTTATCAATTCCGGGCGTAATGGGGCTGCGATGGCAGATGAGTATTTGATTTGTCCGGTTTGTGCAGAAGAGTTTTATTCATTCGTTTTGTCTTCTGAGAGCCAAGGCGCCGAATCTGCGAAAAAGTCTGCAGGTTATGATTTGGCTAAGGACAAGAAGATTGAGATTCTTGAGAAGCTTGCTACTATCGATGACCTGACCGGCCTAAAAAACCGAAGGTATGTGATGGAATTTTGCAGGCAGATTATCGAGTATGCAAGGCAAAGAAACGGCAGGGTGACAATCCTGATGTTTGACCTTGATGACTTCAAGCGATATAACGATATTGTTGGTCATTTAGCGGGCGACGAGATTTTAAGGCAGGTTGCCGTTTTATTGAATCGCTGCAGCCGTTCACACGACGTTGTCGGAAGAATCGGAGGAGATGAATTTGTGGTGATTTTCTGGGATGACCCGAAAATAATTTCGGCCCAGATAGAGTCAGAAAGACGTTCGTTGCAGAAAGAGCATCCGAAGGAAGCGATTTTTATAGCAAGGCGACTCCAAACAG